>DASVGA010000311.1:0-12508 GCA_036379795.1 Actinomycetota bacterium
CGGCTTGCTCGCCCTCGGGCGTCCCCGGTTCGTACCGTCCACGCCGGCGTCCTGCTTCTACCTGCTCGACTCCTACGCGCGCTCGACCGGCGTGGACCCGGCCGACTTCTACGTGGGCAAGACCCTGGTCGTGGTGGGACGCTCGACGAGCGTCGGCAAGCCGGCCCAGTGGCTCGCCCTCGAGCGCCATGCCACGGTGCTGGCGGCGCACAGTCGCACCGCCTCCTCCGGCAGGCTCTCAGAAGCGACGCGGCAGGCAGACATCCTGATCGTGGCCGCCGGCCGTCCGGGGCTCGTGACGGGCGACATGGTGAGCGAGGGAGTCATCGCGGTCGACGTCGGCTTCCATACCGTCGAGGACCCGGCGACCGGCACGCCACGCTTCGTCGGCGACCTCGACTTCGAGTCGGTCGCGGCCAAAGCGCAGGCGATCACCCCGGTACCGGGCGGCGTCGGACCCATCACCGACGTGTGGCTCGTCGGCAACACGCTCGTGGCCGCTGCGCTCTCGGTGCAGGTCGAGCCGCGGTTCGGCTCGAACGGCTGAGCGGGACGGCTGCGGCCGCGCGGCTAGACTGCGCCTCATGCCGGTGGAGATCGACATCGATCACGTGGCGAAGCTCGCGCGGGTGCAGCTCTCCGACGACGAGAAGGCGCGCATGCGCGACCAGCTCGCGGTGATCCTGGAGCACGCGGCGAAGGTGGGCGAGGTCGCCGCCGACGACGTGGCGCCGACCGCTTCCCCGATCCCGCAGGTGAACGTCTTCCGTGAGGACACGGCGGAGCCGAGCGTGAGTCACGACGCGGCGCTCGCGAACGCACCGGCGGAGCGCGACGGGCGGTTCCTGGTGCCGAAGATCGCCGAGACATCGTGACCGAGCTCTGCGACCTGCCGGCTTCCGAGCTCTCGGCGAAGCTCCGCGACGGCGAGATCAGCGCCGTCTCGCTCGCGGAGTCGTCGATCGCGCGCCGTGAGGCGCTCGACGATCGGATCGGGGCCTTCCTCACGCCGACGCCACAGGTCGCGTTGGAGCGGGCCGCCGAACTCGACACGTACCTCGCGACCGGAGCGCCGCAGTCGGGGGTCGCCGGCATCCCGCTCGCGTTGAAGGACGTGCTCACGACCAACGGCATCCGCACGACCTGCGGGTCGAAGATCCTCGAGACGTACGTGCCGCCCTACGACGCGACCGCGTGGACGCGCCTGTCGGGGGCGGGAAGCGTGCTCGTCGGCAAGACCAACTGCGACGAGTTCGCGATGGGATCGTCGAACGAGAACTCGGCGTTCGGCGCCGTACACAACCCGTGGGACCTCGACACCGTGCCCGGCGGCTCGAGCGGTGGCAGCGCGGCGGCGGTCGCGAGCGGTATGGCGGTGTGGGCGCTCGGCACCGACACGGGCGGCTCGGTCCGCCAGCCCGCCTCGCTCACCGGCACGGTGGGGTTGAAGCCCACCTACGGACGCATCAGCAGGTACGGGCTGATCGCGTTCGCGTCGTCGCTCGACACGATCGGCACGTTCACGCGTACCGTGCGCGACGCCGCAACGCTGCTCGGGGTGATGGCGGGCAAGGACCATCGCGACGCCACGAGCCTCGACGCCGAGGTGCCCGACTACGTGCGGGGCATCGGCGGGGGGGTCGAGGGGCTGCGGGTCGGCGTGCTTGCGGAGGCGTTCGGTGAGGGCGTGCAGCCTGACGTGGCGGCCTCGGTCCGCGCCGCCTGCGACCGCCTCGATGCGCTCGGCGCCGAGGTGGGGGAGGCGACGCTTCCGCATGCGGAGTACGCGCTGAGCGCGTACTACCTGATCGCGCCGAGCGAGGCGTCGTCCAACCTCGCGAGGTATGACGGCGTTCGTTACGGCCTTCGGGTCGAGGGTGACGACTCGATCGAGATGATGTTCCGCACGCGAGGTGAGGGATTCGGCGCCGAGGTGAAGCGGCGCATCATGCTCGGCACCTACGCGCTCTCGGCCGGGTACTACGAGGCGTACTACGGACAGGCGCAGAAGGTGCGCACGCTGATCCTGCAGGACTACGCGGCGGCGTTCGAGCGCTTCGACGTGCTGGTCTCGCCGACCTCGCCGACCACGGCGTTCCCGATCGGGGAGAAGGCCGACGACCCGATGGCGATGTACCTGAACGACATCTTCACGATCCCGGCGAACCTGGGCGGCGTGCCGGCGATGAGCGTGCCGTGCGGGGTCGACTCGGCGGGGCTGCCGATCGGCGTGCAGCTCACGGCGAAGGCCTTCGACGAGGCAACCCTGTTCCGGGCCGCGGCGGCGCTAGAGCACGATCTCGGGCTCGACATGCGCCCGCCCCTGCTCGTGGCCTGAACCATCGTTCGCGGGGGACCCGTCGTCGGGGCGCGCCGCTCCGCCCCCCGACACGATGAGCACCACCGCCACCACGATGAGCGAGCCGGCCGCGATCGCCGTCACGGTGAGCCGCTCGTCCAGCAGGAGCCAGCCGAGCAACACCGCGCCGACGGGTGTGACGTAAGCGTAGGTCGCCACGAGCGACGTGCGCGCGACCCGCAGGAGCCACAGGTAGGCCGTGAACCCGATCCACGAGCCGATCACGACGAGGTAGGCGAGGGCGAGGACCGATGCGCGCGAGAAGCCGTCGAGCCGCAGGTCCGAGAGTTCCCCGGCGAGCGCGCCCGCGACCCAGAACACGCCGGCGGCGACCACCATCTCCATGCCGGCGGCCACGAACGGTCGCCGTGGGAGCCGCGCGTGCCGCTGGTAGATCGACCCCGCTGCCCACGACGCGGCGGCGGCGAGCGCGACCAGCAGTCCGCCGAGGTCGATCGCGCCCTCGAAGGCCGACCCGCCCACGAGCAGCGCCGCCCCGACGAACCCGACGCAGAGCCCGATGACGACGACGCCCGGCTGTCGCCGGTGGAGCACCACCCGGTCGATCGCCGCGATCCACAGCGGCACCGTCGCGATCGCGAGACCGGCCACCCCCGACGGGATCGTGCGCTCGGCCCACACGATGCCCCCGTTGCCCCCGAACATCAGCAGCACGGCGACGACCGTGGCGCCCTTCCACTCGGCGGCGCCGGGACGGTCGCCGCCGCGGTCGCCGGCTCGAAGGGCGATGGGCAGCAGCACGGCGCCTGCGACGAAGAAGCGGACACCGGTCGCGAGGAGCGGCGGCATCGTCTCGTTGACGAGCTTGATCGCGATGAACGTCGTGCTCCAGATCACGTAGACGGCGCCGAGGGCCGTCCAGATGCGGCCCGGGCTCGCGCTCGCGGCCTGCCCGGTCACACGTCCCAGCCGGCGTCGACCACGATGTCGTGACCGGTGATGTTGCGCGCGCCTTCGGAGACCAGGAAGTCGATCGAGCAGGCGATGTCTTCCTCGTCGACGAACCGGCCGAGGGCGGTCTGGGCGGCGAAGTCGGCGTAGACCTGCTCGGGCGTGGTGCCGAGCGTGGCAGCCTTGGTGGCGACGATCTTGTCCATGCGCGCGCCGTGCGTGACGTTCGGGCAGACGTCGTTCACAGTGATGTCGTGCGGGCCGAGCTCGAGCGCGAGGGTGCGGGTCAGGCCCCGCACGGCCCACTTCGAGGCCGAGTAGCCGCTGCGGTTGCGGTACCCCCGAAGGCCCGACGTGCCCGCGATGTTCACGATGCGTCCGCCACCGCGCGAGATCATGTGCGGGATCACGTGCTTGCACGGCAGGAACGTGCCCACCACGTTCAGTTCCAGGATTGCGCGGAGCTCGTCCGCCGGATACGCGTGCGCCGGCGTCTCGATCGGGCCCGTGCCGCCGGCGGTGTTCACCAGGATGTCGATGCCGCCGAACCGCTCGGTCACCGCCGCGACCATCGACTCGACCTCGGGTTCGTTCGTGACGTCGCAGACCGCCACCAGGCTCCGGCGTTCCGGGTAGCGGTCGTCGATGCCTCGAGCATGCTCCTCGAGCGCGCTCGACGTGCGGCCGACGAGGCTCACGTGGGCTCCGTCGCGAGCCAGGTGCTCGGTCACGACGCCGCCGATGCCCTTGGCGGCGCCGGTGACGATCGCCACCTTGCCGCGCAGCGGTCGATCGGGTCCGCTCATGGCTTGCCTCGCCTCCTGCCGTCGATGCGTGCCCGCGTGTCCCGAAGCGGCGGCACGTGCAGGCCGAACGGCGCCGCGATCTCGAGGGCCGCGGCATGAACCCGCTCGATGTCGGTGCGCACGTTCTTCGCCGACAGGCGGGCGCTCGGCCCGGCCACGCCCACCGCGCAGACCACCTCGCCGTCGTCGTCGAGCACAGGCACCGCGACACCCCATACGCCGACGTTGGTCTCCTCGAAGCTGCCGGCCCATCCGCGGTGCCGGATGCGCGCGAGCTCCTCACGGATCGCGGCCGGGTCGGTGATCGTCGCCGCACACAGCCGCTCGAGCGTCGCGCCGAGGGTCTCGTCGATCGCGCGTTCACCCATGAACGCGAGCAGTGCCTTCTGTGAGGCACCGGCATGCAGGGGGAGCCGCCGCCCCGGCGACACCGACAGCCGCAGGGGCTGCGAGGTCTCGACCCGTTCGAGGCACGATGCGCCGTCGCCGTCGTGCGAGACGACGGTCAACAGGGCCGTCTCCCCGGTCTCCTCGACGAGGCGCTGCAGCACGGGCAGCGCGACGGTGCGCAGATCGACGACCGAGCGCGCGCGGTCGCCGAGCCGCATCGACGACACGCCGAGCCGGAACCGCTTCGACGCCTGGTCCTGGCTCACGTACCCACGGTGCTTCAGGGCGGTGAGGATGCGGTGGGCGGTCGGCACCGGGAGCCCGACGGCACGCGCGATCTCCGAGGCGTTCCACTCGGTGTGGTCCTCATCGAAGAGCTCCAGGATCGAGAAGGTGCGGTCGAGCACACGGAACGGTGCCGCGTCGGTCATGCCGTGGGCGGGCCCGCGGTCCGGGGTCGTCCTGGTCGTGGTCACGGTCATCGCGGTCGTCGCTGCTAGAGGCGGATGACGACCATGCGCTCCTCGGTCATCTCGCGGACCGCGTCGTGCGGTCCTTCCTTGGTGTTGCCCGACGCCTTGGTGCCTCCGTAGGGCATCTGGTCGACGCGGAACTGCGGCGCCTGGTTGATCGTCACGCTTCCGAAGCGGAGCTCGCCGATGGCGGCCAACGCACTCGGCAGGTCGCGGGTGAAGATGCCGGCCTGCAAGCCGTACTCGGTGCCGTTCGCGAGGTCGAGGGCCTGGTCGAGGTCATCGAAGGACGTGACGGCGACGACGGGTCCGAAGATCTCGTGCTTCCACACCGGCTGGTCGAGAGCCACACCGTCGAGCACCGTCGGGCGCAGGTGGCCGTCGCCGAAGGTTCCACCGGCCAGCCGGCGAGCGCCCGCTTCGACCGACGCCTCGACCGAGGCGGCGACGCGGTCCCGCGCCTGCGACGTGATCGACGGGCCGACGACGGTCTCCGGGTCGGCCGGATCGCCGGCGCGCTGGGCCTCGGCCGCTTCGGCGAGCCGGTCGACGAACGCGTCGTGCACGTCACGGTGCACGATCGCCCGCTGCACGCTGATGCAGGACTGTCCCGCGAACGCGTAGGCGCTCGCGGCCGACATCGTCGCGGCGGTGTCGAGGTCGGCGTCGGCGCAGACGATCACCGGCGTGGAGTTGCCGAGCTCCAGGGTGACCCGCTTGCGAGCCGCCTTGGCCTTGAGCTGCCACCCGAGCGCGGCCGACCCGGTGAAGGTGAGCAGGCCCACCCGGTCATCGGCGATCAGCGCATCGGCGATCGGCACGGGATCGCCGACGACGACCGACATCCACGCGGGCGGGAGCCCGGCTCGATGGAACGCGCGAACCAGCTCGATCGCGGCGAGGGGGGCCTTGTCGGCGGGCTTGAGCACGACGCCGCACCCGGCGGCGACGGCCGGACCGATCTTGTGGGCAGCCAGCGTGAGCGGGAAGTTGAAGGGCGTGATCGCGGCCACGACGCCGACCGGGACGCGCACCGTGAATCCCAGGTGACCGGCCCCTGCTGGGTGCGCGTCGAGCGGCACGCCGCGACCGGCGAGGGTGCGCGCCTCGGCCGCGGAGAAGATCAGCGTCTGCACGCAGCGATCGGCCTCGGCGAGGGCGAGCGTGTACGGCTTGCCGTTCTCGTCGGAGATCAGGCGCGCGAAGTGCTCGCGTCGGTCGCGGACCTCGGCGGCGGCGCGGTCGAGGATCTCCGCGCGCTCCCACGCGGGCAGTCCGGCCTGCATCGCACGCCACGCGGCGTCGATCGAGGCGCGGGCGGCGTCGGGCCCGAGCCACGGGACCGAACCCACGACCCGGCCGTCCCAGGGGGAGCGGATCTCGAAAGGCGCCTCGCCGGTGATGTCCTCACCCGCGACCGCCAGCGGCGTGAGGGGAGGAGTGGTCGGCATCGGCGGTGTGCTCCTTCCTGCACGTGAACGGTCGGGTTGACCGGTGACCCCGGGATGGTAACATGCGGAATCTCGGCAGTCGAAATGCCTTCTCACACAGCGAGAAGAAGTGGAGAGCACGGTGGAGCGACCCGACCTCGAGCTGTTGCGCGGCGCGATCGACATGCACGCGCACACCGGGCCGGCGCTCTTCCAGCGTCACATCGACGACGCAGCCCTCGCCGAGTTCGCGATCCGCTACGGCATGCGCGGCTTCGTGCTGAAGGATCACGACGCCTCGACGACCGGACGCGCCTACTACGTGAACCGCATGTTCCCCGAGGTCGAGTCCTTCGGTGCCGTCGTCTTGAACCGCTCGGTGGGCGGGCTGAACCCCTACGTCGCGGAATCCGCGATCCACTACGGGGCCCGCGTCGTGTGGATGCCCTCGAACCACTCCAAGTACCACGCGGAGTTCTTCGACATGCCCGACTATCCGCAGTTCGGCCGCCCGAAGCCGCAGCTGCCGGGAGAGGGCGTTACCGTCTTCGAGGAAGACGGCCGCACCCTGACGAAGGAGGCCCGCACGATCTGCGAGGTCGTGGCAGCGAACGACGTGGCACTCGCCACCGGTCACCTGTCGCTGCCCGAGATCCGCGCGTTGCAGTCGGCTGCGAACGAGGCAGGCGTGACGCGGTTCATCGTGACCCACGCGAACTGGTCGCTCTGCAAGCTCGACGTGGCGGTGCAGAAGGAGCTGATCGCCGACGGCGCGACGATCGAGTACGTCGCCTGCTCGTGCGTATCTCCGATCTTCTGGGAACAGCAGCCGGGCGAGCTAGCCGAGTGGATCGTCGAGCTCGAGGGCGAGCACCTCGTGCTCGGCTCCGACCTCGGGCAGTTCGCCGGGCCTCCGCACCCCGAGGGCCTGCGCATGCTGCTGGCTGCCTTGCTCGGTGTGGGCGTTCCCTACGAGTACCTCGAGAAGATGACGAAGCGGAACCCGGAGCGCGTGCTCGGCCTCGAGCCCGGGTGGACGCCCGCGATCGAGCCGTCGCTGCCCGATCTCACGCCTGCGCGCCCCGAGGGTGAGCACCGATGAGCTCGTTCTGGCACCCGTTCGCCGACATGGCGGCCGTCGAGGCCGCGGGCGAGCTCTCGATCGTGCGCGGCGAGGGCTCCCACATCTGGGACGACCAGGGACGGCGCTACCTCGATGCGACGGCGAGCCTGTGGTACTGCAACGTGGGGCACGGGCGCACCGAGATCGTCGAGGCGGTCGCGAAACAGATGCGCGAGCTCGAAGCGTTCTCGACGTTCCAGGACCTCACCAACCCCGTGGTGGGCGAGCTCGTCGAGCGGGTGGCGAGCGTGGCGCCGGTGGCGGGGTCGAAGGTCTTCCTCACGAGCGGCGGCTCGGACTCGATCGACACGGCGACCAAGATGGTGCGCCGCTACTGGCATCTGCGCGGGCAGCCGGAGCGCCGGGTCCTCATCCACCGCGAGCGCGCGTACCACGGCATGCACGCAGCGGGAACGTCGCTCGGTGGCCTGCCCGCGAACGCCGAGGGGCACGGCACCCTGCTGGGCGACGTCACCGAGGTTCCCTGGGACGACGCCGATGCGCTCCGCGAGACCATCGCACGGCTCGACGGCACGGCCGCGGCGTTCTTCTGCGAGCCGGTCATCGGCGCGGGCGGCGTGTTCGCGCCTCCGAGCGGCTACCTCGAGGCCGCGAGGCGGGCGTGCCGCGAGGCGGGAGTGCTCTTCATCGCCGACGAGGTGATCACGGGATTCGGCCGCACCGGCGACTGGTTCGCGAGCACCCGATGGAACCTCGAGCCCGACATCGTCACGTGCGCGAAGGGCATCACGAGCGGCTATCTGCCGCTGGGCGCGGTCATCGCCGCGCCGGCGGTGTGGGAGGCCTTCTACGCCGAGGGCGCCGGCATGTGGCGCCACGGCTACACCTACTCGGGTCATGCCGCCGTCGCAGCCGCAGCGATCGCGAACCTCGACATCATCGAGCGCGAGCACCTGCTCGCGCGCGCGGTCGAGCTCGAAGGCACGCTCGCCGAGGGTCTCAAGCCGCTGGCGAGCCATGACCTCGTGAGCGAGGTGCGAGCGGGCACCGGCGTCCTCGCGGCCGTGCAGCTCGATCCGGCGTGGCTGGCCGCGGAGCCCGGGCGGCTCCAGGCGGTGGTGCCTGCCTGCCGTGCGAACGGGGTGATGACCCGCACGCTCGCCACGGGGGCGATCCACATCTCCCCACCCCTGGTGCTCGGCGACGACGAGGTCGACGAGCTCGTGAGCGGCCTGTCGGCGGCGCTCGACGACCTGCAGCGCGCTCCGACGTCGGCCGACGGGACCACGGCCGCTCGGGCCCGGTGAGGGGGAGCCGCCGGTGTTCGTGAAGCCGTTCCGGTACGAGCGGGCGGACTCCCTGGAGGCGGCGTGCGAGCTGCTTCGCGAGGCGGACGGCGCAGCGAAGGTCATCGCGGGAGGGCAGAGCCTGCTTCCCCTGGCGAACCTCGGTTTGCTCGACCTCGACGCGGTCATCGACCTCGGCCCCGTGCCCGAGGCGCGGGGCGTGCAGCACGACGACGGGTTCCTGACGATCGGGGCGCTCACCCGCCATCGCGAGGTCGAGCGCGACGAGACCCTCCTCGCGTACCAGCCCCTCATCCCGGCCGCGGTGTCGTGGATCGGGTCGGCCCGCATCCGCACGAGAGGCACGCTCGGCGGGTCCCTCGCTCACTCCGACCCGGCGGCGGAGCTCCCGCTTGTGATGACGGCGCTCGGCGCCGAGTACGAGCTCACGACGGGCAACCGGACCCGGGTCGTGCGGGCCGACGAGTTCCATGTCTCCTACTTCACGAGCGCGCTCGCCGACGACGAGCTGATCGAATCGGTGCGCGTACCGGCGCTCGGCCCCGGGTGGGGGTGGGGCTTCGCCGAGATCTCGCGGCGCCGGGGCGACTTCGCGATCGCGGCCGCTGCAGCGCTCGCCCGGGTCGCCGACGGACGCATCGTGGAAGCGAGGCTCGCGCTCGGCGGGGTGCACGAGCGTCCGATCCGTATGGGCGAGATCGAGGCCGCGTCGAGCGGCGCCGAGTCGAGCGAGCTCGACGCCCGCATCGGTCCGGTCGTGGGACTGCAGGCCGTGACCGACACGAGCGCGACCGCCGAGCACCGTGTGCATCTTGCCCGGGTGCTCGCCGTGCGGGCGCTCACCGACGCCGCATCACGTGGGCACGCGGCATGACCCCACGCCACGACGTGACGACGTCGCTCACGGTGAACGGCACGACCGTCACGAAGACGGCCGGTGCCCACCTCTCCCTGCTGCGCTGGCTCCGCGACGCGGCGGGCATCACCGACCCCAAGTACGGATGCGGCGAGGGCGTGTGCGGCAGCTGCACGGTGCTGGTCGACGGCGAGCCGGTCTCCTCGTGCATCGTGCTCGCGGTGCAGGTCGACGGCGCCGCGATCACCACCGCGGCGGGCTTGTGCGAGCCTGACGGGTCGCTCGGTCCGTTGCAGCGGGCGTTCCACGAGCGCCACGCGGCCCAGTGCGGGTTCTGCACCCCGGGCATGCTGATGTGCGCCACCTCGATGCTGGCCGAGGCGGATCGCGCGCATCGTGCGCTCGAGCGCGACGAGATCAGGGAAGCCTTGCACGGCAACCTCTGCCGATGCACCGGCTACGGTCCGATCGTCGATGCGATCGAAGCCGCGCAGGGAGCCCGGCCGTGAGCGAGGTGCGCACATCGAAGCTCGACGAGCTCAGCGTGGTGCATCAGCCGCTCGCGCGTCACGATCAAGCCGAGAAGATCGCGGGCACCACGAGGTACGCGGGCGACCTGGCCTGCAGCGGCATGCTGCACGCGTGCCTCGTCCGCTCGCAGGCGCCGAGCGCCACGATCACCCGCCGCGACGCCGACGCGGCCAGACGCGTGCCCGGCGTCGTCGCGGTGCTGTTCGGCGAAGACGTGCCCAACAACGAGATCCGGGTCGACGTGCCGGGCCAGACGGTCGCGGTTGGGGCGCTCAAGGCCACGATGCAGGTGCTCGCCACCGATCGGGTGCGCTTCCACGGGGAACCGATCGCCCTGGTGATCGCTGAAACCGAGGATGCGCTCGCCACGGCTCGCGAGCTGGTCGAGATCGAGCTCGACGAACTCCCGGTCGTGAGCGACCCCGAACAGGCGCTGGCCGACGGCGCCGTCGAGGTGCACGAGGGCGGCAACCTGCTCGCGGAGTGGCGCATCGACCGGGGCGACGTCGAGGCGGCGTTCGCCCGAGCCGACGTGGTCGTCGAGGGCGAGTACCGCACCCAGTTCGTCGATCACGCCTACCTCGAGCCCGAGGCGGGCGTGGGCTGGCTCGACGACGACGGCGTGCTGACCCTGCGGGTCGCGACCCAGGTGGTCGAGCACTACCGCGACGTCGCGAAGATCCTCGGCGTCGCCGACTCCAAGGTCCGGGTCATCGCCCCCTACGTCGGCGGCGGGTTCGGCGGCAAGGAAGATATGACGGTCGAGCCGTACATCGCCCTCGGCGTCTGGCACACGGGGCGGCCGGTGCGCATGCAGTGGACCCGCAACGAGTCGCTGCTCGCGCGCGCCAAGCGCCACCGCAACGTGATGCGGTATCGCACCGCGGCCTCGGCCGACGGCACGCTCATCGCGCACGACATCGACATCGTCTCCGACGCGGGGGCCTACGCGTACCTGTCGGCGCTCGTGCTGCTGTACTCGACCGTGCACGCGTGCGGGCCCTACCGGGTGGGCGACGTGCGCATCCGTGCGCGCACGGCCTACACGAACAACGCGCCGACCTCGGCGTTCCGGGGCTTCGGCGGCATGCAGATGGTGCTCGGGTACGAGTCCCAGATCGACGAGCTCGCGAGGCGGCTCGACATCGACCCGGGCGAGATCCGCAAGCGGAACGCGCTCGCCCGCGGCGACCGGCTGCCGGTCGGCCAGGAGCTGATCACCGAGGTGCAGCTCGCGCAGACGATCGACGCCGTCCGCGAGCGAGCCGGCGACGAGCCGGCTCCGACCGGTCCTCGCAAGCGTGTGGGGCGCGCGATCGCCTCGAACATGCAGTCGTACGGGCGGTTGGTGTGGCTGAACGATTCCGCCGCTGCCTGGATCGGGTTCCAGATGGACGGGTCGCTCTCCGTGCGGTGCGGCGTGCCCGACATCGGCGGGGGCCAGGCCTCGTCGCTCGGCCAGATCGCCTCGGAGATCCTCGCCGTCGACATCGACCGCATCAGCGTGCACTTCGGCGACAGCGCGCTGACTCCCCTGGCCGGAACGACGACGGCCACGCGTCAGCTGCTCATGTCGGGAAACGCGACCTACGAAGCGGCGACGATGCTCCGCGATCGCCTGCTCGGCGCCGTGGCCGACGAGACCGGCCAGCCGGCCGACTCCCTTCGCATGACGCCCGAGGGCGTCGTCGGTCCCGACGCCACGACCGAGCTCGTCGACGTGCTGCAGCTCTGCCGCCGGCGCAACGTGCCGATCGAGGCGCTCGGCACGCACTTCGGACCGAAGGGGCACGAGGTGACCCGTGACCTCGAGGGCGGGCGCATCTTCCCCGACTTCACGTTCGGCACGCACCTCGTCGATGTCGAGGTCGACGTCGACACGGGTGAGGTGCGCCTCCTGCGGTACATCGCCGCCCACGACGTGGGCCGCGCGATCAACCCGCTGAGCGTCGAGGGGCAGATCTCGGGGGCCGCCGTACAGGGCATCGGGCAGGTTCTGCTCGAGGAGGTCGCGATGCACGACGGAGTGAACCTCACGCCCGGGCTCTTCCAGTACCTGATCCCCACCGCGACCGACGTGCCCGACATCGAGACCGTGATCCTCGAATCGGGCGAGGGTCTCGGGCCCTTCGGCGCGCGGGGTATCGGCGAGCCCCCGATCGGGCCGCCGCTCGGAGCGATCCCCGCGGCGATCGCCGATGCGATCGGGGTGCGGCCGACGACCCTTCCCATCACACCCGAACGCGTGCTTTCGTGTATCGCAGAGGCGGCTGCCGCCGAGCGGCGGACAGGCCGACAGGAGGGAGCGGAGCCATGACCTACGGCGTCGAGGAGTACGAGCGGCGGACCCCCAAGGGCAA
>DASVGA010000312.1:0-2583 GCA_036379795.1 Actinomycetota bacterium
GCCTCGACGAGCCCGTCGATCGTGTGCGGCGTGGCGACGGCATGCACGGTCAATCCGCGCGCGCGAGCCTCGGCTGCCGTCACCGGGCCGATGCAGACGACCTTGGGCGGGCCCTTCACCGAGCCCAGCGCCCCGACGAACCCGCGCACGGTGGACGCACTCGTGAAGGTGATCGCGTCGACGGCGCCCGAGCGCAACGCCTGTCGGGCCTCGGCCGGCAGGGCCCTCGGCATGCGCGTGCGATAGGCATCGACCCGGGTCGGAGACCATCCTTTCGCGGCGAGAGCCTCCTCGAGGCCCTCCGGGGCGATGTCGGCCCTCGCGCACAGCACCCGTCCCGTCCCACGAGGGAACGCGCGTGCGAGTCCCGCCGTCGTGAACGTGGCCGGCACGAGGTCGGGCCGTCGACGCGCCCACCGTCGGAACGCCTCCGCCGTGCCGTCGCCGATCGCGGCGACCTCGGTGGCACCGAGGGCGCTCGGAGCGGGAAGTCGCGTCGAGAGCATCTCGACCGTCGCTCGGCTCGTCAGCGTCATCCACGAGAATGCGCCCGCCTCGAGGTCGTGCAGCGCCCTCGTGAGCGCGGCCGATCTCGCCGGCACGATCTCGATCGCGGGGGCCACGATCGCGTGGGCGCCGAGGCGGCGCAGGGCACTGACCAAGGCCTTCGATTGGTCGGCGGGGCGAGTGACCACGACGGTTCGATCTCGGAGCGGGCGGTTCGCGGTCGAACGGCGGGCCCGGGTCAATCGCGCCCGGCCGCATCCTCGACCTCGGCGAGGATGCGCTCGGCCCCCAGCTCGATCAACTCCTTGGCGGCGGCTTCGGCCGCATCCTCGGGCGTGCCGCCCTCGGTCTGCACCCTGAGCACGGTGGTGCCGTCGGGTGTGGCCACGATCGCTGAGAGCGACACCGCTTCGACGCCGACGATGGCATGGGCTCCGAGCGGAAGCGCACATCCGCCCCCGAGCCGCCACATGAGCGATCGCTCGGCGTCGAGGGCACGGTGGCTCGGCGCGTGGTCGAGGGGTGCGACCGCGGCCATCGTGTCGTCGTCATCGTCGCGCGTCTGCACCGCGAGGCACCCCTGGCCGGGGGCCGGCACCATCATCGCGAGCGGCAACGCCCGGGCGTGTTCGGGCTCGAGGCCGAGCCGGGACAACCCCGCTGCAGCGAGCACCGCCGCGTCGACCTCACCCTCCTCGAGCTTTCGCAGCCGCGTCTCGACGTTGCCGCGCAGATCCACCACTTCGAGGCCCGGGAACCCGGCCAGCAGCTGCGCACGCCGGCGCAGGCTCGATGTACCGATCAGTGCTCCGGCCGGAAGCGTTGCCGCCTCGCGGCTCACCAACACGTCGGCCGGATCCTCGCGCTCGGGCACGGCGGCGATCGTGAATCCCTCGTCGTCTTCGGCGGGCAGGTCCTTGGCCGAGTGCACGGCGATGTCGATGTCTCCGGCCTCGAGCGCGTCGAGGATCGTGTCGATCCACAGACCCTTCAGCCCCTGCGGCGACGACGAGGCCGGCGCGCCTTCGTCGCCCGACGTGCTCATCGGCACGATCTCGGCGAGCACGCCGGTGGCCTCCAACCTGAGCCGGATCTCCTCGGCTTGTGCGAGCGCGAGCGGGGAGCGCCGCGTGCCGATGCGCAGGTTGCTCACGACGGGGAGGGGCTGCCGGAGGCATCGCCGCGACCAGCGGGCTCGTCGTCGCCTCCGGCTTCGTCGAAGCCACCGGCCCCGTCGATGCCGAGCAGCTCCGCGAGCACGCGAGCGTGTTCGGGCTCGCCGCCGGATGCCGAGCGTTCCTTGATCGCGACGATCGGATCGTGGAGCAGCTTGGCGGTGATGCCACGAGCCAGCGCCTCGACCGCCTCGCGCTCGTCTCTCGTGAGGCCCGCCAGCCGCGACGAGAAGCGCTCGATCTCACGCCGGGCGACCTCGTCGCCGCGCCGGCGCACGGCTCGGATCAGGGGTGCGAGCTCGTCGCCGCGCCGGCGCACCAGGAACCGGCGCACCTCGTCGGCCACGATCCGCTGGGCGCTCGTGATGTCATCGGCTGCATCGTCGGCGAGCTCGGTGAGCCGATGCCGCAGCGACACGATGTCGATCACCCGCACGCCGCCGAGCTCGTCGGTGCCGAGATCGACGTCACGCGGCACGGCGAGATCGAGCAGCACCAGCGGACGACCGTCGCGCATCGACACGGCATGGGCGACGGCATCGCGGTCGATGACCGTGCCGGCAGCGCCGGTCGCGCTCACCACCAGGTCGGCTTCGAGCAGGGCGTCGGGCAGCGTGCCCAGCTCGCCGTGCTCGGCGTCCGAGCGCAGCGCGAGCGACCGGGCATGCTCGACCGATCGATTGAGGATGCGAACCGTCCCGACGCCCCGGCTCCGCAGGTGCTTCACGGCGAGCGCCGCCATGGCGCCGGCCCCGACGATCACGACGGCTCGGCCCGCGAGCCCTGCCACCGCCTCGTCGGCCAGGTCCGCACCCATCGAGACGAAGGCGTCGGGCGCCGCGCCGATCGACGTCTCCTGCCGCACGCGCCGGCCGGCGCGTGCGGCAGGAGACGTCGATCG
>DASVGA010000313.1:0-2513 GCA_036379795.1 Actinomycetota bacterium
GAGGTCCAAGAGGCCGCCAGACGACAGGATCGCGACACGATCGCGTTCCAGCGGGGCCGCATGCTCGCGGGACTCACGGTCGCCGCCGCAGCCCAGGTTTCGGGTGTGACGGCAGCGGTGGGAGCGCATCAGCCCCTGGAAGGGACCACCGAGATCGTGGGGGTGGCGACGCTTCCCTCGTACCGGCGCCGAGGTCTCGCCGCCGCGGTCACGACGGCGCTCGTCGCCGACGCCCTCGAACGGGGCGTGGCCACGGTGTTCCTGTCGGCCGACGACGACGATGTTGCGCGGGTCTACGAGCGCATCGGCTTCCGGCGCATCGGCACCGCCGGCGCCGCATCGGCACCGGCGGCGCCGGCGGCGCACTGATCCGGCCGGCTACGTCGTCAGTCGCGAACGAACACCGCCCGCCACGCCTGCGCGTGCCCAGTATCGAGGTTCGTCTCGAACACGGCGGGCGCGATCTCGCGGACCTGCCACCCCACCGTGAACGTGGCGCGCAACTCCCCTTCGGTGATCCGCCGCGGGCCCCACCCCGGCGATTCGGCGTCACTGAAGCAGAGCACGTGCAGCACGCCACCGGGCTCGAGCGCGTCGTGCACGCTCGCGGCGTACACCGGCCGCTCGTGATCGTCGAGCACGTGGAAGAGCCCGCAGTCCAGCGCCGACCCGAACCGGCGCCCCAGACCCGCCACGTCGAAGACGTCGGCGACGAGGAACACAGCCCCACCGAGCGCACGCTCCCGTGCCTTCTCCATCGCCTTGCCGATCGCACGCGGTGACGCGTCAAGGCCGAGCAGCTCGTGCCCCCGCTCGGCCAGCGCGAGCGCGTTCTCACCCGTACCGCACCCGAGGTCGACGACCGGGGAGCGGAACGAACCGGCGTCGGCGAGCGCGATCACTTCCCGTTGGGGCCGACCGATGTCCCAGGTCGGCACGCCGATGTAGGCGTCGTCGAAGTTCATCGCGCCCGTTGCGCCGTACGGTCCCGCCGGTGGAGATACCGTCATGGGCCGCCAACCCTATCCCGTCGTGCCGCCTGAGGGATACGGTTGAGCGTCGAAGGAGAGCCTGGAAGGTGGGACGCGAGGCATGCCGGTCATCGAGATCGAGACGCTTCCTCCGGCCGACGATCTCGACGTCCCCACAGCCCTGGGCCTCGTGACCACCGAGGTGGCGAGCTTCCTCGGTGAAGAGCCCGGCGGAACGTGGGCGATCTACCGTGCGATCGCACCCGGCCACTTCGCCGAGGGCCCCCACGCTCCGGATTCCCAGCCCCGCGAGACACATCCCGCGATCGTGCGGGTCCTGGCGAACCGCCCGCCCGAGCAGGTGCCGGCGTTGCTCGAAGCGGTCGGAGGGGCCGTCGTCCGGGCGTTCGGACTCGAGGAGGGGAACGTCTTCGTGCGCTTCGAGGCGGCCGACCCTCGATTCCTGTACTGGGGCTGAGCGGCACTATCCTGGGTGCATGAGCGTGCTGCGGCTGCGTGAGGACCTGCCGACGCTGCGGGCCCCCGTGCTCATCGGCGCCTTCGACGGGTGGATCGACGCGGCCGGCGCGTCGTCGGGCGCCGCGACGCTGCTGGCCGAAGCGGCCGACGAGATCGCGACCGGGGACCCCGACGCCCTGTTCGACTATCGGTCGAGGCGCCCCGTGCTCGACGTCGTCGACGGCACGCTCTCGGAGCTCGATTGGCCGAAGCTCTCGATCGTTCGCCGCGAGCACGAGGGGCGCGATCTGCTGACGCTGCACGGCCCGGAGCCCGACTTCCGATGGAAGGAGCTCGCGGAGCAGGTGATGGAGACGGCCGTGCGCCTCGGTGTCGTGCAGTGGGTGAGCCTCGGAGCCATCCCGGCGGCGATGCCGCATACGCGCCCGGTGCACGTCTTCGGCACCGCCTCACAACCCGGATTGCTGCACGACGACGTCGAACAGGGACCGCAGGGGCTGCTGCGCGTGCCGGCGGCGTGCCTGTCGGTGATCGAGATGGCGGTGGCCGGGGCCGGCATCCCCACCGTCGGGTTCTACGCGCAGGTGCCCCACTACGTAGGCGGGCCGTTCGCCGCGGCCACGATCGCCCTGCTCGAACAGGTCGGGCGCCACCTCGGCGTGGACCTGCCGCTCGGCGACCTGCCCGAGGAGGCGCTCGCCCAGCGTCAACGGCTGGACGCCGCCGTTGAAGGCGACGACGACGCCCGTCAGTACCTGGAGCGCCTCGAGTCGATCGCCGGTGAGGAGCACGTACCTTCGGGCGACGAGCTCGCCTCGGAGATCGAGCGGTTCCTGCAAGGGGAAGCCGGGGGCGGTGAACAGCGCCTGGGTCCCTAGCGCGATCGTGCCGCGCCGCTCAGGGGGCCGTGAACACCACCACACCGCTCACGAGCACGGCAACCTCGACGAGCTGGTTCGCAGCGCCCAGCTGATCGCCGTTGATGCCGCCGACCTTGCGACGGACGAGGGCGATCGCGGCCCAGGTCGTCACCGCGGCCGCGACGAGCGGGAGCCACGCGCG
>DASVGA010000314.1:0-9899 GCA_036379795.1 Actinomycetota bacterium
CACGAGCAGCAGCCCCAGGCGGCGCGTCAGCGCCCGGTACTCCGCGGGCCCCGTGTCGCGGTTCCGGAGCCGCGTCAACAGGTCGCCCGCGAGCGGATGGTCGAGCACGGTGAAGGGAGCCGCAGACATCGGGGCGCATCCTACGCGAGGGTCGCCGCCCGAGCGCGGCCGTGGTGATCCTCGACGCTTGCCAGGCGGGGCCGTCGTCGGTCATCATGGCGGCGTCATGCAGGGCTCCAGCGGCTACTGGTTCGCTTACTTCGGGCGCGACCCGGGGTAAGTCGCCGCAGCCACACAGCGACTCACAGCCCCGGGCCGGATCCCGGGGCTTTCTCGTCCCGGCACGCCGCGGGGGCGAGGACATGAAGGGAAGCTGCACATGGTCGTCGTCATGAAGCACGACGCGACGGACTCCGACATCGAGACCGTCTGCGAGAAGGTGCGCAACGCGGGAGGCGAGGCATTCGTGTCCCGTGGCGCCGTGCACACGGTCATCGGCCTCGTCGGTGACACCGGCCGTTTCCAGGCGATCCCGTTCACGCAGTTCCCGGGCGTCGACCACGTCATCCAGATCGGCAAGCCCTACAAGATGGTGGCGCGGGACCTGCACCCCGAGGCCACCACCGTGATGATCGGCTCGACCCCGCTCGGCCGCGGGTCGTTCACGATCATCGCCGGGCCGTGCGCCGTGGAGAGCGAGGAACAGGCGGTGATCGCGACGCGCGCCGCGAAGGCCGCAGGCGCCACGGTGCTGCGCGGCGACATCTACAAGCCGCGGACCTCGCCATACTCGTTCCAGGGCCTCGGAGAGCGCGGGCTGGAGATCCTGCAGGAATGCCGGCGCGACACCGGGCTGCCGATCATCGTCGAGGTCGTCGACGTCTCGCAGGTCGACCAGGTGGCCGGCATCGCCGACTGCATCCGGGTGGGAACGCGCAACGCGCAGAACTTCGAGCTGCTCAAGGAAGTCGGTCTCACCCACAAGCCCGTGATGCTGAAGCGCGGGCTCGCGATGACGATCGACGAGTGGCTGCAGGCCGCCGAGTACGTGGCGCAGCGCGGCAACTCCGAGATCATCCTGTGCGAGCGCGGCATCCGTACCTTCGAGCCGGCCACACGCAACACGCTCGATCTCGCCGGCATGGCCGTGGCTCAGCACGAGTCGCACCTCCCGGTGATCGTCGACCCCTCACACGCGGTCGGCAAGAAGCACCTGGTGGCGCCGATGGCCCGAGCGGCGGTGGCTGCCGGGGCCGACGCAGTCATGATCGACGTGCATCACGACCCCGAGACCGCGCTCTGCGACGGCCCGCAGGCGCTGCTGCCTCAGGAGATGGAGTCGCTCGGCAAGGAGCTCGTGATGCTCGCCGAGGTCATGGGCCGCCCCGTCAATCGCCCCGCGTAGCGACGCACCGGTAGTGGCGCGACTGCCAGCCGCCGACCTGGCGCACCTGCAGCCCCCGGCGGCAGAAGCCGTGGTGGGCGAGGTGCGTTCCCGACGCGGCCTTCATCGGCGTGTCGACCCACACCGGCTCCGGAGCGGGAGTCGACGCAGGGCCGCCTGCCGTTCCACCTCCTTGTCCGCTCGCGATGCCGGTGACCAGCAGCCCGCCGACGATCAGGCCCAACGCGAATCGTGCCATCTCAGCCTCCTTCGGCCGTTGCCCGAGACTCGCGTCACGGGTAGAGCGGTGTGATCGTGTGGATGTCGTGATCCTCGAGTGAGCGCGTGTACGTCTCACCCCATGAGACGCCGTTGGCCAGGCACATGGTCGCCGCACCGCCCCCATCGGGACACGTGCCGGTCACACCGTCGAGGTGATCGATGCCGAGCACGTGGCCGCCCTCGTGCGTCGCGACCGACTGCAGGTCGACCTGGCACGACGGCAGCCCGGTTCCCCCGCACGCCGGGGGGTTGATGGCCGCGGGGTCGGCCCCGGTGTACCAGTACGACGCCTTGTCGATGCCCATCTCGAACGACACGATGTTGCCCGAGGTTCCCTCGCACACCATGACGGCCCCGGCGGCGGTCGTGCCGATGTTCTCGTAGTGCACCTCGTTGTTGTTGGGGCAGACGAAGTCGACGTTGGAGTTCGCGCGCTTCGCGCCCTGGGTGAGCGTGAGATCCATCTGCACCTGATCCCAGGTCTCGA
The DNA here is from genome assembly GCA_036379795.1 of Actinomycetota bacterium. Taxonomy (GTDB): domain Bacteria; phylum Actinomycetota; class UBA4738; order UBA4738; family HRBIN12; genus JAOUEA01. Next base: position 2,154 of record DASVGA010000314.1, read on the forward strand.
TGCCTCGCTTGATGGACGCCGCGTGCGCGATCGGGACCTCCTGCGTGAAGTGATAGATCACATCGGGATGCGCTCCGCCCCAATGGTCGGCTCCGTCGCCCGCGAACGGGTTCACGTACAGGTCGGGGTTGTGGGCGCGAGCGACGGCGCCGAACGCGAGCACGGTCTCGACCACGCACTCACGGATCGCGTGTGTGACGTATCCGGCCGCGGTGCGCTCGACCACGACCGCGTCGTAGCCGCCGAGTTCGGTCTCTCCCTCGCCGATCTCGGTCGGCAGGTCGACGCCGCTGTCGAACTCGGCCACGGCGTTCTCGGCGGCCGCCTCGGGCGAGACGAATCCCACCCCTTCCGGGTAGGTGATGAACAGCGTGCCGCACGTGGTCGGCACCTCGGCCAGTGAGACGCCGCTTCCCCACGCGGCCACGGCGACCGCGATCATCGCGAGTGCTGCCTTGCGCATGTCTTCCCCCCTCGAGCCTCATGAGCCCGCCGCGGGGCTCGGCTGTGCTTCGAGGGGGAGGACGCTGTGACGAGATTCATACCTCGCGGCACCGACACGCGAGCGGGCCGGGATGCTATGGTCGGCCTCTCGCCACCGCTCCAGGTGGCCCGACCGCGAGAAGAGGGGGACACCGATGACCTTCGCGAGTGTGGTTATCGCGTCGTGCCCCGCTGCCGGTCGGTTCGGTCCTTCCTAGAAGCGACCTGAGGCCTCAGGGCACGACGTCATCTCGTCGCGTATCCCTGGAGGTTTCCTGATGTCGCACGACCAACGCCGCGGTGAGCGGCGTCAGCGGCAGAGCTCGTTCCGATGCGGTCAGTGCCGCTTGGACGTCTCGACCCTCGCCATCGGCACCGCTCACCGCAACCACTGCCCGAACTGTCTGTGGAGCCGTCACGTGGACGACAGCCCGGGTGATCGAGCCTCGCTCTGCGGTTCGCTCATGGAACCGATCGCCATCACGGTCCGCGGCGACGGAGAGTGGATCCTCGTCCACCGATGCACCGGGTGCGACGTGGTCCATCTCAACCGCACGGCCGGCGACGACAACCCGCTGATCCTGTTGCGTGTGGCCGTCAGGCCGCTCGCTCAGCCACCCTTCCCGATCGAACGGATCGGTCAGCTCTGAACGCGCGTGCCTCGCCGGCGCTCAGGCGGAGACGTTCGGCGTGAGCTCGGCGATGTCGCACGAGCCGCGCCAGCGAGCGATGTTCTCGGCGGGCGAGCCCACGCGGCTCTTGCGCTTGTCGGCGAGCAGGGCGGCCGCGGCTTCCCATTCGGCGCCCTCGAGCAGACGCTGGGCGGCCGTGAACTCCTCGAGCGAGGTGTCGCGGAGCTTCCGTCGCGTGATCACGAGCAGCTTCTGGGCATCGGGCACGCCGGGCACGCTCTGCTCCTCGGGGCCGGGCTCGCGCTTGGAGATCACGTAGATCTTGCCGTTCTTGTAGGCGAACCACACGGGGGCCGTGCGACGCTTGCCGCCGCGTTCGTAGCCCACCCAGATCACGTCGGACTTCTTCAGCCCGTCCTCGGTCTCCTTCGGGAGTTTGTCGGTCGCGCTCTGCACGAACACGGGGAACTCGATCTCGCCCACGATGACGCCGTCGATGATGAACGAGGCCACGTAGGTGCCGGTCTCGTCGAAGACCGCGTCGTCGACACGGTCGAGCTCGGTCGTGACGTCCATCGCGCCGGCCATGCGACGCGGCTCGGGACCCCAGCGGTAGAGCGTGCGGCCCGACGGACCGATCAGTCGGGCTTCCTCGCTCACGAAGCCGACGGGCACCTTCCAGGCGCGGAAGAGCATGAACGGAAGCGCGGGACCCGGCTGGCCGACGAGGTAGATGCCGTCGTTGGCCTCGGCGCCGTAGGCGTTCCAGACACGTTCGTCAACGACCGCCGCCGCGACCAGCTCTCCGACCGGTTCCATCGAGCGGAGAGGATACCCGACAGGCCCGCCGCGACCTGCGATCAGACGGTGCGGGCGAGCCAGAGGCGGGGCTCGGCGACTTCCGGCAGTGAAGGCATCGCGTCGGGGGAGTCCCACATGCGCGCGAGGGTGGCCTCGTCGGTGAGCTCGACGACCGTGTCGCAGAACGCGCGACCCGCCTCGTACTGCTCGCGCTTCATCTCGACGCCGAGCAGACGCTCGAACACCGGGTCGCCGGCTTCGCCTTCGCGGTAGCGGCGCATCGCTTCCTCGATGCGGCCGTACGACGGCAGCAGCTCCGACCCGAGCGCGTGCATCACGTGGTCGCCGTAGCCCTCGGCGGCCGACATGAACGCCTGGATGCGCGCGAGCTTCAGCCGCTGCTCGTCGTCGAGCTCGGCGCCGAACAGGCCTTCGTCGCTCTCGAACGCCTGCTGCAGCGCCTCGGGATCGCTCGTGTCGAGCGTCGAGAGCCTGGCCTGCATGCCCTCGAGATCGATGCGCAGCGTCGACAGGAAGTCGTCGAGCAGCGCATCGAACCGCTCGCGCGCCCACGGCCGGGCGAACTCGAACCGGTGGGTCACCTCGTGCATCGCCACGAACGTGCGGAAGTCGGTCGGTTCCAGCGACCAGTCGGTCTCGAAGCGCTTCACGTTGGCGACGACGAACATCACGGTGCCGGGCCCCGATCGCGGCACGGCGACGTCGAACTGCCCGAGCACGCGTTGCGCGAGGAAGCCGAGCACCTGCCCGACCTGGGCCCCCATCAGCAGCGGGGAGAGTTGCGAGAGCATGCCGCTCATCGCCTGCATCTCGGGCGGCATCGCCTCGCGCTGCGCGAGGTTCATCGACTCGCCGATGCGCTGCGCCGCCGGCTCGAGCAGGCCGGCGAGGTTCTCGGTGTTCGCGCCGATCCACTCGGCCCGGCGCACCGCGCGCACCTCGGCCACGTCGCTCGGGGCCTCGAGGCCGGTGAACCTGGCAACGTGCAACTCGGCGACGCGCGTGGCTTCTTCGAACGTGTGCCGGTCTTCGTCGGTGGCGTCGCGGTCCTCGCCCGCCTCGGCTGCCGCGGCCACGGCCACCTGACGCGCGAGCTCCCAGTTGACCGGCCCCGACGAGGCCGACATCACCCGCTGCATCTCCTGGAACAGCGGGGCGTCGCGCAATGATTCCGGATCCATGCCGAACGGGAAGCCGAACCCGCCGCTTGGTTGGTCGCTCATCACGGCATCGTACGACCGTCTGCTCCGAAGCCTTGGTTACGATGGGCCACGATGGCCGACCCCCGCGTCCTCACCCGCGTGCAGGAAGCCCCGATCTCGCTCGACGAGGTCGCCGGGGCGGTTGCCGACCCCGCCGCCGGCGCCGTCTGCACCTTCACCGGCACCGTGCGCGACCATTCCGAGGCAGGAAGCGTCACCGGCCTCACGTACGAGGCGTGGCACGAGCTCGCCGAGGAGCGGCTCGCCGAGCTCGCCGGCGAGATCTGCGAGCGGTGGTCTGTCTGCCGGGTTGCGATCGTGCACCGGGTGGGCGAGCTCGCGGTCGGCGAGGCGAGCGTGATCGTGGCGGTGTCGGCGCCCCACCGCGCCGAGGCGTTCGAGGCCTGCCGCCACGGCATCGAGCGGTTGAAGCAGGACGTGCCCATCTGGAAGAAGGAAGGCCTCGTCTCGGGCGACGCCCACTGGGTCATGGGCAGCTAGATGGGGCGCGACCTCGCGATCGACCTCGGCACGGCGAACAGCCTCGTCTACCGCCAGGGCGAGGGCATCGTCTTCGACGAGCCGGCGGTCGTGGCCGTTCGCTCGGGTTCGGGCGAGGTACTCGCCATGGGCGAGGAAGCCTGGCAGCTCCTCGGCGACGACGCGGGCAACGTGCTCGCGGTGCGCCCGCTGCGCCAGGGCACGATGACCGAGTTCGACATCACCCAGCGCATGATCGAGGTGATCATCAAGCGGGCGATGACCGTGCGGTTCCCTCGGCCGCGGGTCTTGGTCGCGGTGCCGTCGATGAGTTCCGAGGTGGAGCGCCGCGCGATCGAGGACGCCGTCAACTCGGCCGGCGTGCGGCAGGTGACGCTGGTCGAGGAGCCCCTCGCGGCTGCGATCGGCGCGGGCCTGCCCGTTCACGAGCCGGTGGGGCACCTCGTCGTCGACGTCGGGGGAGGCCGCTCGGAGATGGCCGTGGTCTCGATGGGCGGCGTGGTGAGTGGCCGTTCGGTCTCGATCGGCGGGTTCGACATCGACGCGGCCGTGCAGCAGCACTTCCGTGACGAGTTCGGCGTGGCGATCGGCGAGAAGGCCGCCGAGGAGATCAAGATCGCCATCGGGTCGGCGTTCCCGACGCCGTCGGGCAAGGCCGCGGTCGTGATCGGGCGCCAGCTCGCGACGGGCAACACGGTGGAGGTCAAGATCACCGAGGACGAGGTGCGCATGGCGATCGGCGAGCCCGTGCGCGGCATCGTGGAAGCGGCACGACTCACCCTCGCCGAAGCCCCGCCCGAGCTCACCCACGACGTGTTGGAAGCCGGCATCTACCTGACGGGCGGGGGAGCGCTGCTGCGAGGATTCGACATGCTGCTCGCGCAGGAGTGCGAGGTGCCCGTGCACGTCGTCGAGAGCCCGCTCCTCACGGTCGCCGTGGGCGCGGGACGCATGCTCGAGCATCTCGAGGACTACCGGTCGGCGTTCCAGCTCGTGCGCCGGCGCTGACGAGCCGCTCGGTGGCTCAGCCGCTCGGCGGGGTCGCGTTCGACATCATGCGGACGACGAGCGAGATGAGACCCCATACCGACAGGGCGAGCGTGATCGCGCCGATCCCGATAGCGATCACGAGCCCCATGGCGCCGCCGAGCCGGGCGCTCCACGGGGTCGAGCTCGCCTCGACGCGGATGTACCCCTCGGGCGCCCCCGGTCTGTCGTCGGGGAAGAGCGCCGGCTCCGGCTCCAGGTCGGTCTCGGGCCGGCTCGCGTCCTGCGTCCGTTCGCCGGATGAGGCGTGTTGGGGCGGTGGCGGAACGCCTCCGGTCATGCGGAACACGAGCACGCCGACCCCCACGGCGATCGCGACGATCAGCAACATCCAGATGCTCACGGTGTGCCCTTCCGGCTCGGCCGGGTCGAGACTACTTCGGCCCCCCGGCGGCGGGAAGCACGCTCGCCCGTACGATGGGCGCCGCATGAGGCGCGTCGCCCGTATCGCATCGCTCGTGGCCGTGTTCGCCGTGGCGTTCGGCGCGGCGTGGGTTCCCCTGCCCTTCTACTCCGAGGGACCCGGGCCGGCCGACGAGATCGCGCCGCTGATCGACGTGCAGGGCGTGCCGAGGTACGGGTCCGAGGGGCGGTTCATCATGACCACGGTGAGCTTCACACAGGTCACGGCCCTGGAGTCGCTGTTCGTCTGGCTCGACCAGGCGCGATCGATCGTGTCCAGGGACGAGGTCTATCCTCCCGGCGTCGACCCCGACGTGGATCAGCGCCGGTCCATCTCCCAGATGGACACGAGCAAGATCTCCGCTTCCACCGTGGTGCTGGGGGAGCTCTTCGACTATCCGCAGGAACACGGCCGCGGTGCCCTGATCGCGCAGGTGGGGGCCGACTGCCCGGCCGAGGGCGAGCTGTTCGTCGGCGATCTGGTGGTCGCGATCGAGGGAGAGGGCGTCGAGTCCGTGCGCGACGCTCGCCGCACGCTCGATCGCGTGCCGCTCGACGAGGCGATCGGGTTCCGCGTGCGGGCGGGCGGCGAGGTGCACGACGTCGAGCTTCGGCGGGGGCCGTGCCCGGGCAGCGAAGAGCCGCTCGTCGGCATCAGCATGGTCGACCCGTTCCCGTTCGAGATCGAGATCTCGAGCGGGGAGGTGGGCGGCCCGTCGGCGGGGCTCATGTTCTCGCTCGGCCTGTACGACACGCTCACGCCGGGCGACCTCACGGGAGGACGCACGATCGCCGGCACCGGCACGCTCACGCCACAGGGAGAGGTCGGTCCGATCGGCGGCATCGCCGACAAGGTGATCGGCGCCGAGCAGGTGGGGGCGAACGTCTTCCTCGTGCCGGCGCAGAACATGTCCGAGCTGGACGGGGTCGACACGGGAGCGATGCAGCTCATCTCGGTGGCGACCTTCGACCAGGCCGTGACGGCGCTCGAGGGGCTCGAGCCACAGTCGTGACGACCGTCGTTCACAACGGCATCCGATAGGCTCGCGACGGATGTCCACCGTTCGGATCCCTACGTCGGGACGGCGCTGGCCCATCGTGCTGATCGGCACCCTGGTCGCGCTCGCCGTCGCGTTCACCGTGATGTCGACGTTCTACGTCGACCTGCTGTGGTTCCGCGAGGTCGGGCTCTCGGGCGTGTTCTGGACGGAACTGCGCACCAAGGTGGCGCTCGGCGTGGTGTTCGCGATGCTCTTCTTCGCCCTGCTCTACGTGAACCTGCTGGTCAGTAGGAGGCTCGCGCCGCCGCCGGTTCGCTTCCTCACCCCCGAGCAGGAAGCCGTGGAGCGCATCCGCATGTCGATCGAGCCCTACCTGTGGTGGCTGCTGCCCGTCGGGGCGACCGTGCTCGCGCTGCTCGTCGGCATCGGGGTCTCGAGGCAATGGCAGGTCTTCCTGCTGTGGCGCCACTCGGGTGGCATCGAGTTCGGCAACGCCGAGCCCCTCTTCGATCGCGATCCGGCCTTCTACATCTTCTCGCTGCCGTGGCTCAGGTTCCTGCAGGGGTGGCTCTTCTCCTCGCTCGTCGGGGTAACGTTCCTCACGGCGATCGCGCACTTCTTCTGGGGTGGCATCAGGCCGCAGGCGCGCACGTGGGGCGATCGGGTCGTGCCCGCCACGCGCGCCCATCTCTCCGTGTTGCTCGGCCTGATCATGCTCGCCAAGGCCTGGGGCTACTTCCTCGGAACCTTCGACCTGCTGACCTCTCGGCGTGGGGTCGTGCAGGGGGCGTCGTACACCGACGTGAACGCGCAGCTTCCCGCCCTCAACTTCCTGATCATCGCGGCGGTGATCTGCGCAGCGCTCTTCTTCGCGAACGTCGTACGTCAACGGTGGGCGTTGCCGGTCATCGCCGTGATCGTGCTCGCTGCCGTCTCGGTGCTGCTCGGTACCGCGTACCCGGCCTTCGTGCAACGGTTCCGGGTCGCGCCGCAGGAGTTCCAGCGCGAGGAGCCCTACATCGTGCGCAACATCGACGCGACGAGGCGGGCCTTCGGCATCCATGATGTCGAGAACCCGGGGGAGCAGAGCTACGACCCGACCGTGCTCGGGTCGGATCTCGAGGCCAACAGCGCGACGATCGAGAACATCAGGCTCTGGCGACCCGAGGTGCTCGAGCAGAACTTCGAGTCGCTGCAGCGCTTCCGTTCGTACTACGAGTTCCGTGATGTCGACGTCGACCGGTACGTGGTCGACGGGAAGCAGCGCGTGCTGATGCTCGCGGGCCGCGAGGTGTCGCAGGCCGGCATCGAGGGCCAGACGTGGCAGAACGAGCATCTGGTGTACACCCACGGGTACGGAGCCGTGGCGGCCAAGGTGAACGCGGCCAACAGCGAGGGCGCGCCGGTGCTGGTGCTGGCCGATGTGCCGACGCGCGCGATCGGCGACGCTCCCGAGCTCACCCAGCCCCGCATCTACTTCGGCGAAGGCGATCCCAGCGACGCCCCGTTCGTGATCGTCGGGTCCAAGACCGACGAGCTCGACTACCAGGGCACGAGCTACCGGTACGAGGGCACGCAAGGCGGCATCGAGATCGGCAACGTGCTGCAACGTGCCCTGTTCGCCTGGAGGTTCCGCGACGTGAACCTGCTGATCTC
>DASVGA010000315.1:0-2469 GCA_036379795.1 Actinomycetota bacterium
CGCGATCACCCAGTTCTGGAGATCCTCGAAGAAGCGCTCGACGTCGATCGTCCACGATCGAGGGAACCCGGCAGGAAACACGAGCGCACCGATGAGCGCGATGATCGCGATCATCGCGAGCCACGCGAGACGACGGGGCCACGGGTTCGCCATCGCCGGAACCCCGTGGTCGCCGACTTGCTCGGGGGCTTCAGCTTCGCGCTCGCCGGCCCCTTTCGTCAGCAGATCCGCCATCAGCGGTCGTCCTCGACGAGGGCCGACATCACAGCAGCTCGGTCGATCACCCCGAGCACGTTTCCATCGTCGACCACCCTCAAAGGAAGTTCGGAGCTCGCGAAGTGGCCGATCATCTCTTGCACGACCGTGGTCGGTGAGACGTCGGCACCGTATCCGGTCGCGCCATTCGGGGCTGACATGATGCTGCGCGCGGTCAGCACGTGAGCGCGAGGCACTTCCTTGGTGAAGTCGGCCACGTAGTCGTCAGCGGGATGCGCAACGACCTCCTCGGGTGTACCGACCTGCACGAAGCCCCCGTCACGCATGATCGCGATCCGGTCCCCGAGCTTCAGCGCCTCGGCGAGATCGTGGGTGATGAAGATCATGGTCTTCTTCAGGTCACGCTGAAGGGCGATCACCTGATCCTGCATGTCGCGACGGATCAGTGGATCCAACGCACTGAAGGGCTCGTCGAACAGCATGATCTCGGGATCGTTGGCCAATGCTCGCGCGAGACCCACTCGTTGCTGCATGCCCCCGGAAAGCTCATCAGGATAGGAGTTCCCCCAGCCGTCGAGCCCGACCTTCGCGAGCACTGCCTCCGCGGTCCTCAAGCGGAGTTCCTTGCCGATGCCTTGCACCTCCAGCCCGAACGCCGCGTTGTCTGCGATCGTGCGGTGTGGGAAGAGCCCGAAGTGCTGGAAGACCATGCTGACCTTGAGCCTTCGAACCTCGCGGAGCCGGTCTTCGTCGAGTGCCACGACATCCTCGCCATCGATCAGCACTTGACCCTGCGTCGGGTCGTGCAAGCGGTTGATCATGCGCACCAGGGTCGACTTGCCGGATCCCGACAGACCCATCACGACGAAAACCTCACCCTGGGCGACGTCGAAGGACACGTCGCGCACCGCGACCACGCACCCGGTCTTGGCGAGCAGCTCCTGGCGCGGCAGGTCGGCATCTGGCGTGCCGACGATGCGATCTGCCTTCGGTCCGTAGACCTTCCACACGTTGCGACACGAGACCGTCGCGGTCGTCGTCTCGGCCAAGGCGTGCACCCCCTCCCGGGTCGGGCCCTCGGGCGAGCCCATCGTCCGGACCGCCCGATAGTCGGCTCGAACGCCGATGCGCGCAAGTTGAAGGTTGCGCAGCCGACAACGGAGGTCGCAGCCGGCGCTCAGCCGAGGCCCAGCGCCACCAGGCCCGCCACGACCAACACGATGCCTGCGTACTGATTCGCCACCGGCCGTTCGTGCAGGAACGCGACCGACAGCCCGACGGCGATCAACGGGAACACGGCCGACGCGATCAGCACGATCGACACCAGACCGCGCGATGCGCCGATCGAGTAGGTCACGACCCCGAGCAGGTCCGCGGCACCCGAGGCGAGCGCCCAGACGAGCGCGAGGTTCCATCCGAGACCGCCGAACTCCCGGCGCCGAACGAACGACAGGCTGGCGAACATGGCGAGCTGGGCGCACCGCGAGGCCCAGAGACCCGGGACCCAACCGACTTCCTGGGCGAAGTAGCCGAGCAGGAAGCCACCGACGCCGAACAGCACCGACGACACGATGGCCCACGGAAGGCCGGGAGCTCGGGTATGCGTGCCGGCCCGCAGCTTCGCGATGTCGGTCGAGGTGAGCATCACGCCGACGATCGTGAGCGCGCCCCCCGCGATCGCGGCTAGTCCTGGCCGCTCGCCGAGGAAGACGACCGCGAGGGTCACGCCGACCACGGCATACGTCGCGCCGATCGGCGAGACCACCGCCACGGGTCCCAGCTGCAACGCCCGGTAATGCGACAGGTATGCGCCGCCAGACGCGAGACCGTTCAACACCACGAACCCCGCGTAGGGCGCGATCACGCCGGGGCTGTGACCGCCGGCGATCATGAACGCCGTCATCACCGCCGCGCTGAACAGCTGCGCGACCGCCACGGTCGGAAGGCTGCCGATGCGACGCCCGCCGACCGCGCCTGTGTAGTCCGCGAGTCCCCAGCCGAGGGCGGCCGCCAGGCCGAAGATCACTCGGGGCGAACTTCCGCGAGGGCGTCGACCGCCACGGCGCCGCGCTCGCCGACGAGCAGCGGGTTGGCCTCGAACGAGGTCAGCCGCTCCCGAAGATCGTGGGAGATACGGGCGATGGCCGCGACCGCCTTGGCGGTCGCGGCGAGGTCGTGCGAGGCGGCGTCGAGGCCGCAGCTCGCTGCCTGGTCGGCGACGTAGGCCCGGGCCTGCGCCGGGGTCAACGGACA
>DASVGA010000316.1:0-4070 GCA_036379795.1 Actinomycetota bacterium
TGAGCTACATAGGCCACGGTCTGTCTCATGCGATCTTCGTGGGAGCCGCGGCGAGCTCCGTGCTTGGGGTGAACGTCTTCCTCGGCGCCGGGGCCTGGGGGCTCGTGGCGGCACTGTTCATCAACCGCGTGGCGCGCCGCCGCTCGATCGGCGCCGACGCTGCGATCGGCGCGATCACCTCCGCGAGCTTCGCGATCGGCATCATCCTGATCTCGATGCAGCGGAGCTTCGTCGTGAACTTCGAGTCGCTGCTGTGGGGCAACGTGCTCGGGGTCGCACCGATCGACGTGGTCGTGGTGCTGCTCGTCGGCATCGCGGTGTCGGCGTTCGTCTTCGTCGGCTACCGGCCGCTGCTGTTCTCGACCTTCGATCCGGAAGTCGCCGAGGTCTCCGGGGTGCATACGGGGCGCGTGGATCTGATGCTCGCCGTGATGCTCACCGCCACGATCGCCGCCACCATGAACGTGCTCGGCGTCACGATGATCGCCGCCATGCTCGTGATCCCGCCGGTGATCGGGCGGCTCCTCACCGACAGCTTCGGCCGCATGCTCTGGATCTCGGTCGCGGCCGGCACGCTCTGCGGCTTCGTCGGCGTCTACGGCTCGTACTACCTCGACTGGTCCTCGGGCGGCACGGTCGTGCTCGCGGCCGCCGCGTTGTTCATCGCGGCGTACATGTGGACGAGCCTTCGGGGCCGGGATCTTCCCGCCGCCGCCACGCTCGACACCCACTGACGTCAGTGCTCAGGACCCCAGCATCCCCAGGAGTCGGGTGGTCGTGTTCCAGTTGCGGATCGTCATGCTCTGGTACACGGGCATCGAGACGATGCGGCTGAGCCGGCTCTGTGTGGCCCGGCTGATGAGCCTGGAGAAATAGAGCACGCCGGTGCCCGCATGTGCGCGGTCCACTCCCTCGCGCGTCAGCACGCTCTTCATCGCGGTCCGGGCATCGAGCGGCGCCTTCAAGAAGATGACGTCGTACCGGTAGCGAGCGGGGTCCTCGCCGAAGCCTTCGGGCGCGCGGTCGACGATCGCCCGCATCTGCCGGCCGCTCCGCAGCACGACGCTCGCCTCGTAGTCGAAGCGAGCGGCGAGCATGTCCTCGATGTCGACGGTCAGCTGAGTGGCGCTCGAGCCTCGGGATGCGAACACGACGTTGCCGCTCTGGATGTAGGTCGCGACCCGTTCGAAGCCGTGCTCTGCGAAGCACGCCTTCAGGTCGGCCATCTTGATCGGGTTCTTGCCGCCGACGTTGATCCCGCGAAGCAGCGCGACGTACATGGTCACGGGACCAGCCTACGCAGACGTGGCGCTTGATCCCGGCTTCGGGAAGCCTCCCCGCCCGACGGTAGGCTTCCGGCGATGACGATCGACTCCGACATCGTCGCGTTCATCGGGGTGGCGATCGTCGTCGTGATCACCCCGGGGCCCGACATGGTGCTCGTCACGACGCATGCGCTCGCGACGGGCCGATCCGCAGCGCGGTTGGCGGCACTCGGGGTCTGCTCGGGCATCCTCGTGCATGCCGCGGCTGCGGCGATCGGGGTCTCGGCGTTGCTCGCCACCTCATCGCTGGCCTTCTCCCTCGTCAAGTGGCTCGGGGCGGCGTTCCTCATCGGGATCGGTGTGCGCACGATCCGGAACGCTCGGCGGGCGCCGTCACCGGCGTCCGAGCCGGGATCCGTGGCCCCGGTGCCCACGCCCTCGAGTCGGCTTCGCCTCGGCTCCTCGCCGTTCTGGCAGGGGTTCTGGAGCAACCTGCTCAATCCCAAGGTGGCACTGCTGTTCCTGTCGCTGCTTCCGCAGTTCGTCGACCCTGGCGACGCGGCGCTCGAGCAGACCCTCGTACTCTCGGCGGCGTTCCTCGCGTTGGGACTCGTGTGGCTGCTCACCTATGTGTCGATCGTGTCCCGCGCCGCAGACTTCCTTCGGAGCGATCGCGTGCGTCGCCGGATCGAGGTCGTGAGCGGCTCGGTGTTGGTAGCGCTCGGACTCCGGATCGCTGTGGAGGACTCCTGACCATCGAGATGAACCAGCGCCGTCGGACAACCGTCATCGCCTCGAGGTGAGTTCCCTGGCATCACCACGACGAGGGCGAGTTGTTCGTCTTGTCGAGCTGACGATCGCTCCCAGCCCCCGTCGCGAGACTACGATTCCCCTTCTATGGTCGCCGAGTCGCTCACGCTCTGGAACTGTCGCCTCATCGATGGCCTCGGTGGACCGGTGCGCGAGCGTGCGGCGATATCGATCGACGCCGGGTCGATCACCGGCGTGGCGGATTCCGTCGGGTCCGCGCCTCCCGGCAACGTGGTCGACGTGGAAGGGCGGAGCGTCGTGCCGGGCCTCATCGATGCGCACATCCACCTGTCGAGCGACGTGGAGCGCAGCCCGGGTTTCGGGCCGGCGCCGGAGCTCTCCGGCGAAGACCCCCGACCGCGCGAGCTGGGGTGGTTCGTCCTTGCCAAGAGCGCGCGAGAGCTGCTTCGAGCCGGCATCACGACCGTCCGAGACGTCGGCAGCTACGACGACGAGGCCCTCGTGCTCAGGCGGGCGGTCGAGCTCGGGCTCGTGGAAGGTCCTCGCATCCTGTCGTGCGGCCGCATCCTGACGGCCACGGCCCCCGGTGCTCGGATCTTCGGCACGATGTATCGGGAGGCCGACGGACCCTGGGAGATGCGCAAGGCGGTGAGGGAACAGATCCGCCGCGGGGCCGACTTCGTGAAGGTCATGGCGACCGGGGCTCGATCCGTGCTGATGGAGGATCCGGAACCAGCACAGATCACCGGGGAAGAACTCGCAGCCGTGGTCGACGAGGGGCATCGCATGGGTCGTCGCGTCGCCGCGCACGCCGAGGGGCTCGACGGTGCGAGGCTCGCGATCGAGCATGGCGTGGACACGATCGAGCATGGTCTTTCGCTGCACCGAGATCCCGAGCTCCTGGCCCGCATGGCGGAGCAGGGCACGGTGCTGGTTCCGACGTTGTCGACGTTCCACGATCTGGCCGAGCGATTCACCGATGACTTCGCTCCCCACCTGGTGGAGCAAGCCAAGCGGCAGCTGGAGGAGGCCTACCGCACGCTCGAGATCGCTCGCGACACCGGGGTGACCCTGGCGATGGGTTACGACAGCGGACCTCCAGGCGCGAACGCGCTCGAGCTGCTCCGGATGGTCGAGGGCGGTCTCACGCCCCTCGAAGGCATCTGCGCGGCCACGAGAGGATCGGCCGTAGCGCTCGGGCTCGACGATGTCGGCACGCTCGAGCCGGGCAAGGTCGCGGACCTCATCGTCGTCGATGGCGATCCGTTGCAGGACATCCGCATCCTGTGCGACGTGGATCGGCTGTGGCTGGTCCTCCAGGACGGCCGCCCCCTTCATGCCACCGGTCTCGGCACCGACCACTCCCGGCGAAGGTAGGCTCGGGTCCATGCCCGAGGTCCAGACGCTCACCGTGTTCGCCGCGGCCGCGTTGCTGTTCGCCGTCGTGCCGGGACCCGCCGTGATCTACATCGTCACGCGGAGCGTCGACCAAGGGCGCGCCGCCGGCCTCGTGTCGGCGCTCGGCATCGCCACCGGAACGCTCGTGCACGTGCCCTTTGCCGCGGTGGGTCTCTCCGCGCTCCTCGTCTCATCGGCGGTCGCATTCACGACGGTCAAGTACCTCGGAGCGGCCTACCTCGTGTACCTGGGCATCCGCAAGCTCCTCGACAAGGAGACTGACGATCTCACCGTCACGGTGGCAACGCGGTCCTTGAAGCGTGTCTTCAGCCAGGGAGTGGTCGTCGGCGTGCTCAATCCCAAGACCGCTCTCTTCTTCCTCGCGTTCCTGCCGCAGTTCGTCGATCCTGCCAGGGGTTCGGCCGCGTTGCAGCTCGGCGTGCTCGGCGTACTCCTCGTGGCCATCTCGATGGTGAGCGATAGTGGCTATGCGCTGCTGACGGGCACGGCCGGCGAGTGGCTCCGCGGTCGCAGCAAACGGTTCGTCCGCCGCCAGCGGGTGCTGACCGGCAGCATCTACATCGCGCTCGGCCTGTCGGCCGCGGTCGCCGGCACGCAGACGAACGCCGACTGACA
>DASVGA010000317.1:0-2923 GCA_036379795.1 Actinomycetota bacterium
CGAGGGGTGATGCCTGGATGCGCTGCTGGGCGAGGAGCGCCCAGGCAGCGCCCAGACCGCAGACGCCCGTGAGCGCCAGCGCCGCGACCCCCAGCGCAGGCCCTCCGGCCGACCGTCGAGGCGCCGAGACGCGCAGCACCGCATCGGCCGGCAGACGCGCCGACGGCACCAGCCCGGCGTCGGCCACGGGGTCGGAACGGCGCATGGCCGGCGCGCCGATCACGGCCGCGACCAGCATGGCGAGCCCGAGCACCGCCGGGATCCAGGCGGGCCACGCACGCATCGGACCGAACCCGCCGAGCAACCCTGCCCACCACGCGACCGTCGCCGCAGGCAGGAGCCACGCGGTCATACGGTGACCTGGTCGCGGATCTCCTCCAGCGTCGACGGACCGATGCCGCTCACGCTCTCGAGATCGTCGACCGAGGCGAACGGGCCGTTCTCGGTGCGGTAGTCGACGATCGCACCCGCGAGCACCTCACCGATGCCCGAGAGCGCCTCGAACTCGGTCGCGCTCGCAGTGTTGATGTTGACGAGCGTGCCGGACGTGCCCGGCGTGCCGGTGCCGGCGCCCGTTCCCCCCGGGGCGATCGCCGCGGGGCCGCCCGCCCCCTGCTTGGGCACGATGACCTGGGTGCCGTCGGTGAGCGGCGCCGCCAGGTTGAGCACGGTGAGGTCGGCGCCGGTGCGCGCTCCTCCAGCCCGCTCGACCGCATCGATGACCCGGTCGCCCTCGACGAACTCGTAGACCCCGGGCTCGTGCACCCATCCGGTGACGTCGACGATGATCGGCGCCCCGGCCGGAGTCACCGAAGCCGCAGCGGGAACGGCACCCGACGCCATCGGTGGCGGCGCGGCGGCACCCGCGGCGATCGCCACCGGCTTGGGCAGGGAACGCACGTACCAGAACCCGGCTCCTGCCACCGTGACCACGATCACGACCAGCAGCCCGATGAGCTCGCCGCGCGACAACGTCTCCAGCCGTTCCTTGATGCCCATGGGTCGCCACGCTAGGAGCAGCGTCTCGACGGTTCCGTGACGCGCGTCACGTTGGGACCGAAGTCGTCGCAGCGACGGGTCGATCCTGAGTAGCATCCACCCCATGCAGCAGCGACGGCGGCGCGACGACGGCATCGGGCTCGACGAGCTCGCTCAGGCAGCCCGCAACCACGGCATGCCGCTCGAGGCGATGCGTGCCGCCGTCACGCCGGCGGGCATGCACTACCTGCTGATCCACTACGACGTGCCGTTCGTCGACCCGGCCGCATGGACCCTGGAGCTTGCCGGCTTCCGCCAGCCGATGCGTCTCAGCCTCGACGACCTCAGAGCGAGGCCGGTCGTCACCGCGCCCGTCACCCTGGAGTGTGCCGGCAACGGGCGGGTGATGTTCGAGACGCGGCCGCTCAGCCAGCCGTGGCTGCTCGAAGCCGTCGGCACGGCTGAGTGGACCGGCACGCCGCTGGCTCCGCTCCTGCAGGAAGCCGGCGTGCCCGACGGCACGGTCGAGATCGTGTTCACCGGCCTCGACCGAGGCGTCGAGGCCGGCAACGAGGCTCCGTTCGAGCGGAGCCTTCCGCTCGACGAGGCGATGCGCGACGACGTGCTGCTCGTCTACGCGATGAACGGTCAGCCGCTGCTTCCCCAGCACGGGGCGCCGCTGCGCCTCGTCGTTCCCGGTTGGTACGGCATGACGCACGTGAAGTGGCTGGGTGGGATCGCCCCTGCGGCGCAACCGTTCGAGGGCTACCAGCAGGCCGTCGCGTACCGCCTGCGCACGACCGAGGACGAGCCCGGCGAGCCGCTCGGGCGCATCAGGGTGCGGTCGTTGATGGTTCCGCCGGGGATCCCGTCCTTCCCTGAGCGGACGCGTGTGGTCGGCGCCGGGCCCGTGACCCTCGAGGGACGAGCCTGGTCGGGCTCGGGTGCGATCGAGCGGGTGGAGGTCAGCGTCGACGGGAGCCGCACGTGGGCCGACGCACACCTCGAGCCGGCGCCGGCGCCCTACGCCTGGCAGCGTTGGACCTTCGAATGGACCGCGAGCCAGGGTGAGCACGAGCTCGCGTGCAGGGCCACCGACGCCACAGGGGCGACCCAGCCCATGGAAGCCGAACCCAACCTCGGCGGCTACGCGAACAACGCCGTGCACCGCCTGGCGGTGACCGTCACCGCATAGCCCGGCCCGGTCAGCCCTTCGTGACGAGGTTCACGAGCTTGGGGGCTCGCACGATCTGCTTCACGACCTCGCGGTCGCCGATCGCCGCGGTGACCTTCGGACTTCCGTGGGCGAGCGAGAGCGCGAGATCGTCGGCGATGTCGGTCGGCACCTCGGCCTTGTCGCGGAGCTTGCCATCGACCTGGAAGACCATCGTCACGGTGCGGTCCACGACGAGCGACCGGTCGTAGGTGGGCCACGACGACGTGTGAACCGAGGCGGGCTCGCCGAGGTCGACCCTCCAGAGCTCCTCGGCGGCGAAAGGCGCGAACGGCGCGAGCATCTGCACGAGCGCGCGTGCGGCATCCAGCGCGCCGCCGCCGGCGTCGAGCGCCGACCGCATCTCGTTCGTGAGCACCTGCAGCTTCGAGATCGCGGTGTTGAACCGGAAGCGGTCGACGTCGTGCGTCACGCCCTCGATCGTGCGGTGGGTGAGGCGCACGAGCGGGTCTGGCTCGGGCACTTCGGAGCCGCGTTCCACCGCGTCGCCGACGACCGCGAAGACGCGCCCGAGCCACGAGTGCACCCCCGGACGCCGGTTCGGGTCGTCGCCGGCGATCAGCTTCCAGTCGATGTCGTCCTCGAACGGGCCGGCGAACAACATGATCAGCCGCATCGTGTCGGCGCCCCATCGCTCCACGATCGGCATCGGCTCGACGATGTTGCCCTTCGACTTGCTCATCGAGGCACCGTCGTAGATCACCTGGCCCT
>DASVGA010000318.1:0-8048 GCA_036379795.1 Actinomycetota bacterium
CGGGCGATCAAGCACGGCCTGCCCGTCGCGATCGCGGTCACGCTCGTCGACGGCATCCGGTTCGCTCGGTCGATGTTCGAGCACTCCATGAACTACCGCACGGTGATCGTCTACGGCATCGCGCAGGAGGTCAGCGACGCCGACGAGCTGGCGACGATCTTCGACGCGATCACCGATCACGTGGCGCCTGGTCGAAGCGCCGACGCGCGTTCCCCGAGCACCGACGAGTTGCGTCAGACCACCTTCGTGAAGGTCGGCCTCACCGAATGCAGCGCCAAGGTCAGTGACGGGTTCCCCGAAGAGCCCGAGGAGGATCTCGCGCTCGACGTCTGGGCCGGCATCCTGCCGCTCCGTACCGTTGCCGGTGAGCCGGTTCGTGATCCGCTCCTGCGCGAGGGGATCGAGACTCCCGCCTACGTCGCCGGTTGGGCCCGTCCCGGCAACTGACGACGCTGCGACCGCTACAGCCGCACGACGAACCGCTCCAGTGCGGCCGCCGTCTCGAGCACGGTGAGCTCACCCGTCGCCGCGACGGCCACCACCGCGATGAGCTCGTCGTCGACGGCCTGCAGATCGAGACCGTTGCGGTTCAGGAAGACGACCGTGGTGAGCAGCGCAACACGTGCGTTGGCTCGTTCGAAGGGACGCGATCGCAACATCGCCAGCAGCAGCGCGGCGGCCTTCGGCACGAGCCCGGGGTAGACGTCGGTCGCCCCCTCACGTCGGGAGGGCTCGGCGACGACCTCGGCGAGCGCCCGGTGATCGGGGAGCACGTCGGCGCCGAGCTCGGCCCGGGCGATGCTCACCACGTCGTCGACGCTCAGGTACCGAGGCGGGTCTACAGCTCCCCCAGCCGATCGAGGAGCGCTCGGAAACGGTCGCGGGCTCGGTCGGTGAAGGCGCCGACCTCGGCATCGCGGCCCGACGTCTCGAGGTAACCCCACACAGCCCGGCGCAGGTGCTCTTCCTCGTCGATGCCGGTGACCGTGGCGAGCATGCGCAACTGTTGCGTGACTTCGTTGGAGACGCGGATCGTCTGCTGCACGGGGGGAACACCTCCGGATGCGCCGTAGGGGTCCATCTTCATGCGCCGCGGGGCCCGGGTCGAGCATCTCGAGGCATCCGACCGGACAGGCCGTTCGTTGACGGATGCGGGTACATCGGGTAGATATATCGAACCGATATATCGAAAGGCGTCATCGACCCGGAGCCGGATCCCTCGGAAGGAACGACCCACCGCATGCTCGAGCTCGCGATCCTCGGACTGCTGAAGCAGCAACCCATGCACGGCTACCAGCTCTCCCGTGAGCTGGGTGACGGGCTGGGCGGGTTCTGGAGGGTCTCATACGGATCCCTCTACCCCACGCTCCGTCGGCTCGAACGTGACGGTCTCGTCGCGCCCGTGCCCGGGGAGGGCACCGGTGGCCGACGGAAGAAAACGGTCTTCGGCATCACCGAACGGGGCGAGCGAGCCTTCCTCGATCTGCTGCAGGAGACGCCGAACGACAGCTCGACCGAGGACGCTCGGTTCCGCGTGCGGCTCGCGTTCTTCCGTTACCTGCCACCCGAGACACGCATCAGGCTGCTCGAGCGGCGACGCGCCTTCCTTCAGGAGCGTTTGCGTGCGATCGACGACTCGCTCCGCACGACGAGACACGGCGAGGACGACTACACCCGCTCGTTGATCGAGCACGGTCGGGCCGCCACCCGCTCCGACATCGACTGGCTCGACGGGCTGATCGACAACGAGCGCACCCACACGACACCGACGGATCCCGCACACGGCGGGGCGAGGAGCCGCCGAACGGCGGTCCTCAGCAGGAAGGAGCATCCAGCATGAGCAGCGTTCGTATCGCGATCGTCGGCGTGGGCAACTGCGCGTCGTCGCTCGTCCAAGGACTGACCTACTACCGCGACGCCGAGCCGAGCGACGACGTGCCAGGCCTGATGCACGTGGACCTCGGTGGCTACCACGTGCGCGACGTCGAGGTGGTGGCGGCCTTCGACGTCGACGCGAGGAAGGTCGGCAAGGACGTCGCCGAGGCGATCTTCACCGAACCGAACAACACGATCCGCTTCAGCGACGTGGCGCCCCTCGGCGTGGAGGTCTCGCGTGGTCACACCCTCGACGGCCTCGGCACCTACTACCGCGAGACGGTGACCGAGTCAGACCGACCCGAGGCCGACGTGGTGCAGACCCTGCGCGAGACCGGCGCCGACGTGCTCGTGAGCTACCTGCCGGTCGGGTCGGAGCAGGCCGACCGGTTCTACGCGCAGTGCGCGATCGACGCGGGCGTCGGGTTCGTGAACGCCCTGCCGGTCTTCATCGCGAGCGACCCCACATGGGCCAGGAAGTTCGCCGACGCCGGCGTGCCGATCGTCGGTGACGACATCAAGAGCCAGGTGGGGGCCACGATCACCCACCGGGTGCTCGCGAAGCTCTTCGAGGACCGCGGCGTCTCGCTCGACCGCACCTATCAGCTCAACTTCGGCGGCAACATGGACTTCAAGAACATGCTCGAGCGCGAACGCCTGGTCTCGAAGAAGATCTCGAAGACCCAGTCGGTGCAGAGCCAGCTCGAGGAGCCGCTCGATGCGGGCGACATCCACATCGGCCCGAGCGACCACGTGCCCTGGCTCGAGGATCGCAAGTGGGCCATGATCCGGCTCGAAGGCCGCAACTTCGGTGACGTGCCCCTTACGATCGAGCTGAAGCTCGAGGTCTGGGACTCGCCGAACTCCGCGGGCGTGATCATCGACGCCGTGCGCTGCGCGAAGATCGCCAAGGACCGGGGCATCGGCGGACCGATCATCGGGCCGAGCGCCTACTTCATGAAGAGCCCGCCCGTGCAATTCTCCGACGAGATGGCCCGCGAGATGGTCGAGCAGTTCATCGTCGGCACCGACGAGGGTGCGAACGCGGACTGGAGCGCCTTCTTCGACACGACCGGCGCCTGACGCTGCCTCGCTACTCCGTCTCGAACAGGCCCATGGTGTTGCCCTCGGAGTCTTTGAAGTAGGCGAACGCGCCCATGCCGGGGATGGGCGTGCGGGGCACCACCACCGAGCCTCCCTCAGCCTCGATCTTCTTGAGCGAATCGTCGACCGAGCCCACGCTGATCGTGATGACCGGCGTCGGGGTGGCCTCGCTGCGCTGCATCAGTCCGCCGTTGATCGCGCCGGACTCGGTCGGCATCTGGTGCTCGTCGACGGGCACGGTGCCGACCAACGTGTACTCCATCTCGGGCATGTGGTTCATCTGCCACCCGAAGACCGCTGTGTAGAACGCGCTCGCTCGGTCGCGATCGTCGACCGGGATCTCGAAGTGCTGCACCTTGTCCATGACGCCTCCCCCTTCCGTCGTGAGCACGTGGTCATCCAATGCTCATCGGACAGGGTTGGCAAGTGCGGCGACTCAGGCGATCGTGATCGAGATCGGAGGCGACCACGCCGACGTCGTGCCGTTGGAGACCTTGCGCATCCGGGCCCTGAAGCCGTAAGCGCCCGTGCCGGCACTCGGCGTGAAGGTCCCAGAGCCGACGGTGACGGCTGACTTCCACAGGGCCCACTTGCGCGCGCCCGGACGCAGGATCTGCACGTCGACGACGTAGGCCGAGGGGAGGCTCGCGAGGCTCGACCACGTGAGCCCGATCTGCGACGACGTGGTTCCGGTCGTGGCCGCGGCGCTCATCGGCACGGACACGCGTGCGATCATCTTCCGGTGGCCGGTGCAGCCGAACGCGTAGGTGCCTGCGACCGTGTACCGATGCGCGAACGAGGTGCCGGCCGCCTTGTTCGCCGAGGCGAACAGGGCCAGCGAGCTGGCATCGGCGACGTCGTGGGCGCTGGGCCCCACGAAGTCCCACACGATCTTGGTGCCGACCGGCACCACGGGGCTCGCCGGCGAGAAGACGTTGTCCCTCGCAGTCAGGTGCACGTCGGAGGGGAGCGAGACCGTCGGCACGGGCGCGGCGGCCAGGACCGCTGTGTTCGTGCCCCAGCTGGGGTTGAGGTCGTCGGCACCCGCCGAGGCGATCGGTGTGCCGAGCCCCGTCGCGAGATCGACGATCTCGACCTCGAACCCGGTGGCGGCGAGCGCCGAGTCGTTACCGACGAGGAGCTTCGCGCCGTCGGGGGAGAAGACCGGGGTGTACACGAAGGTCGCATCCTCGGGCGCGTATGCGAGCGATGTGCCGCTGCCGTCGGCGTCGGCGACGAAGATCTCCGTGGGTGCCGCGAACAGGTCGGCGGCGCCGCGGAACGCGATCCGGTTCCCATCGGGCGACCACGACGGCTCGCCGATCAACGCGGTGGGCGCCGTGCCGGTGAGCACCACCCGCGTCTGATCGGAGCCGTCCGGCGCCATCGTGAAGAGCTGAGAGGAACCGGTCCGGGTCGACACGAACAGGATCCCTGACCCATCCGGCGCCCAGTCCGGCGCCCAGTCGGCGTCGGCCCCCGAGGTGAGCTGGGTGGCCGCGCCGCCGGTGACCGGAACACGGAACAGATGCTTCACACCGCCCGAGCGCGTGCTCGCGAACGCGATCGCGGAGCCATCGGGCGCCCACGTCGGGCCCGAATCAACGACGCCCGAGGTGAACCCGGTGAGTGGCACCGCGCCCGACCCGTCGGCGTTCATGACCCAGATCGCTCGGCAGGCGTTGATGCACGAGCCGCCCCGCTGGAACGCGATCCGCGAGCCGTCGGGAGACCACGTCGGATCCGCGTCGACCACCGTGTTGTCGGTCAGCTTCGTCGGGACGGACCCGTCGGGGTTCGCGACCCAGATCTCGAAGTCGCCGTCGCGTTCGGACTGGAAGGCGATCTGCCCTGCCGGGCCCGCGACGACGGCGCCGACGCTCACCGCGGGAACGGCGATGATGCCAACGCCCAGCGCGAGCGACAGCAGCGAAGCGGCGCGGGGGCGTCGAAGCATGTCGCCCAGGGTCGGCTACAGCACCTATCCCCCGCTACCGCCGACGGGCCGACACGATGCCGCCGATGGTCGCGAACCCGGCGGTGTCCGCCACCTAGTGCGAACAGCCCGGCCTCGGGGTCCGAACGTCGGTGGATCCGTCGGCGAACGCAGGACTACCCGCGCATCTCGAGCAGGGCTCGCACCGGGTCGAGGTCGAACGGCGTCTCGCCTTCGGTACCGAGACCCACGATCAAGTGCTGCGCTCCCGCCTCGAGGAACGCCTCGGCCTGCGCGACCTCGTCGGTCTCGATCAGGACCGTTCGCTCGATCCCACCGGGGTCGCGGCCCACGCGCTCGCACCAGGAGTCGAGCACGGCGTTCTTGGAGGCGTACGTGGCTGGAGGGCCGAAGCTGTTCCAGGCGCTCGCGTGCTCGGCGACCAAGCGAAGCGTGACCTTCTCGCCGCTCCCCCCGATCAGCAACGGCATGGGGCTCCGCACGGGGGGCGGGTCGAGCTTCGCGAGTCGTGCCTCGATGCGAGGCAGCGCAGCCTCGAGCGCTCCGAGACGTTCGATCGCGGTTCCGAACTCGTACCCGTACTCGTCGTAGTCGCGCTGGAACCAGCCCGCCCCGAGGCCGAGGACGAGCCGGCCGCCGCTCAGGTGGTCGACCGTGCGCGCCATGTCGGCCAGCAGCTCGGGGTTGCGGTAGGAGTTGCAGGTCACGAGCATGCCGAACTCGGCGTGCTCGGTGTCGCATGCGATCGCGGCGAGCAGCGTCCACCCTTCGAAGTGGTGCCCGTCGGGCCCGTCGTACAGCTGGAAGAAGTGATCCCACGTCCAGATGGAGTCGACCCCCATCGCGTCGGCCTCTCGCCATCCTCGGCGCAGGGTCTGCATCGATGTGTGCTGGGGGTGGAACTGCACGCCAACCCTGAATCGAGCCATGGTGCTCCCTTCGTGTCGGTGCCGCGCGTGCGCGATCCGAGCCGGACGCGACGCTACCGCAGGCTCGGGTGTTCGGCCTCGCCATACGATGGCCACGATGAGCGCCCGGGCCCGGCCTCGCATCGGCAGTCCCCGCGACGCGTTGCGTCATGCCGACTTCCGGAAGCTGTTCGCGATGCGCATCGTGAGCCAGTCGGCCGACGGCCTGGTCCAGGCCGCGCTCGTCGCCTCGCTCGTGTTCTCGCCCGAGCGCGCGACCACGGCGCGGAGCTTCGCGCTCGCATCGGCGATCGTCATCGTTCCCTTCTCGGTCATCGGACCGTTCGTCGGGGTGTTCATCGACCGCTGGTCGCGCCGGCGGATCATGGTCGTCGCTCCGCTCGTGCGCGCGGCGCCGGTCTTCCTGGTGCTCGCGAGCCCGACACGCCAGGCGGCGCTCTATTACTCCGGGGCGCTCTTCGTGACGTCGGTGAACCGGTTCTTCCTCGCGACCGCGCAGGCGGTGGTGCCGCGGCTCGTGCCGACCGAGGATCTGCTCGCCGCGAACTCGATCGCCACCGTGGGCGGCACGGTCGCGCTCCTTGCCGGCGTCTTCGCGGGGGGCCTCGTGGCCGATGCGTTCGGCACGGTGGCGATCGTCTCGGCCGCCGCCGCCATGTGGATCGGGGGCTCGCTGCTCGCGCGCACCATCACCAGCGACCTCCGGCCTCTGCTGCTGCCCGAGTCCGCCGAGCTGCTGCGCCACCAGTTGCGCCGGGTCGCCGCCGAGCTCTCCGACGGGCTGCGCCACATCGCGCAGACGCCTCGCGCCGTCGGGCCCATCACGTCGATCGGGCTCGACCAGATCGGACAGGGCCTGGTCCTGGTGCTCGCGCTCGTCGTGTTCCGCGAACGCTTCGAGCAGGGGGTCGGGTCCTTCTCGTGGTTGATCGGCGCGGGCGGGGTCGGCGTGTTCGCCGGACTGGCGACGGTCGGGGCGCTCGACCGACGCTTCGCGCGTGAACGGATCGTCGCCGGCGCCTTCGGCGCCGGTGGTCTCGGCGTGCTGCTCGTGAGCCTGTTCGTCGCCCCGTGGACCCTGCTGCTCGCGAGCTTCGTCGTCGGTCTCACGTTCGCCTGGAAGAAGGTGCCCGTCGACACCATGGTGCAGGAAGCCGTACCCGACGGTCTGCGCGGGCGGGTGTTCGCGGCGTACGACGTGGTCTACAACCTGGCGCGCCTCACCGCGGCTCTGATCGCCATCCCCCTGCTCCCCGCTCTCGGCGTGCAGGGATCGGCCGCGCTCGTGGGCGTCGCCTTCCTGCTCTGGGTGCCGGTGCTTCCCCGATGGCTTGCGCGGGCCCCGGAGATCCGGCTTCGGTTCGCCGAGGGCGCGAGAGCCGAGGAGTGGCCCCGCGCGGTCGTCTGGGGAGGCGTCGAGGAGCCGGTCGACGTCGTGCGGAGCGCGCTCGACGAACACGGCGGGGTTCGCGCACGCCGCTTCCGGTTGGCACTCGCCGACGGCACGGTGCTCGACGTGAGCCGAGAAGAACCCGACGGCGAGTGGCGCATCGATCGCGAGGTCGTCTGACGGGCGGAACCGATCGACCTTCTGCGGGTCGTTCGTACCTACGGTGTGATACGTAGCTCTACTTACTTAGGCCAAGGTAGGCAGGTTCCCCGGAGCTCGGGTATCGACCGACTGGCGCCGCGTGCGCCACCATGAGGCCGAGTTCAGCACGACGAACCCCAGCACCCGATGGGCGCCACGCAACTCGTCAACACGTAGCCCGGGATCCCCCTCGCGGGCTCACGAAAGGCCGGAGCCGGCCGGGAACGCGCCTCGAGCAGGTGACTCCCGCGCCGCCTCCGGTCTTACCCTTGGTGCACGAGCACCGGCACGTCGTTTCGGCGGGCGCGCAGGGCGAGCAGTGCGAGACCGAGCCCCGCAGCGACCGCTCCACTCAGTGCGAAGCCGATGCGGGGGCCGAGGTGCTCACCGATCACCCCCGCGATGGGCGCCCCGATGGGCGTCGACCCCAGGAACACGATGCCGTACAGCGCCATCACACGCCCTCGGGCCTCGGGTCGCGATGTCAACTGCAGCATCGTGTTGCCCGTGATCATGAACGCCATGATCGTGAACCCCATCGGGATCATCGCGGCGCCTGCGAGCACCAGCGTCGGCGCGAGGCCGCTGAGCA
>DASVGA010000319.1:0-2145 GCA_036379795.1 Actinomycetota bacterium
GGCTCCGTCGTCCACTGCACCATGGCGAGCGCGAGCCCGGCGGCGATCGTCGTCACCCGTGCCGGTCGTGGCAGCAGCCAGACGAGCGGGAGCGCCCACGCCGCGTACCAGGGGAGCAGCACCGGACCCAGCAGCATGAGCACCAGCAGCGACCAGCCGATCGCGGCGGCGATCGAGGCCACGTGCTCGCCGGCTGCGCCACGCCGGGCGACGTCGCGCGCCAGCCGCACGAACGTGACCGCCAGCACCCCGGCGAACGCGACGCGCGCGAGCCAGCCGAGCGTGCCGAAGCTGAGCCACCCGAAGATCTTGGCCACCATGCCCGAGGGGGCGAGCCACCCTTCGTGCCCGGCGAGCTCCACCATGCCGAGCGACGGATCCTCGGCTTGCAGGTACGGCGCCGCGAACACGAGTCCGATCGCCACGGCCAGGCCGGCATGCGCGAGCAGCGCCCGAGCTCGCCGCTCCCGGTCGCTTCGAGCGACCGCCCACACGATGACGAGCACGAGCGGGAACACCACGGTCGCCTTGATCAGCGCCCCGACGGTGAGCACGGCGACCGACGCGTGGGTGCGACCCCGCACGAGCAGCAGCACCCCGGTCGCGATCGAGAGCGCGACCACGAGGTCGTTATGGCCGCTCGCCACGCCGAGGAACAGCACCGCAGGGTTGACACCGAACGCGGCGGCGGCGAAGGCTTCCCGGCCGGGTCGGAGCCGGCGCGTGATGGCCACGATCACCGCGACCGTGGCGAGCGCTGCCAGTCCGGCGAGTGCTCGGTACGCGTCGACCTGGGCCGCGGGGGTGTCGGAGACGCGCGCCACCATGCCCGAGGCGGTGGTGAACGCCGGACCGTAGACCGCCGGCGTGTCGACCCACTTCGGGCCGACCAGCGGCCACAGATCGTCACTGCCGAACTCGACGGGCGTCTGCACGTACGGATTGCCGTCGTAGACGGCGACGATGCGGCCGTAGAACGCGTAGGAGTAGACGTCTCGCGAGAACAGCAGCGGCAGCATCGTCACGACGAGCACGTTCGCGAGCACCGTGAGCACGATCACGGTTCGGAAACCGACCAGGCCCCGCCGGATCGCGCGCAGCAGCGCGAGGAACCCCGCCGCGGCGAAGCCCATCGACAGCACGCCGGCGGCGATCAGCCACGAGCCGGCGAGGCGGTCGACGCCGATCGCGGTCGCGATGGCGGTGAGCGGGCCGCCGGGCTCCGCGCCCGCCGGCAGGACGGGCTGGAACGGGGAATCAGGCGCGGCCGCGAACGTCGCGCATGCGAGGATGCCGGAGATCGACGCTGCGACGGGAAGCCACGACGAACGCACCCCCGCATAGCGCCGCACCGACGACGATGCCGCGGGCGAGATGTCGTCTCGCGCTCGTGCGCCGGGAGGCGCGTCATCGGAACGCTGCACGTCGGCGACCGTACCATCGCCGTATCACCGCTTCGGCCGCTCGAACCTCCCGAAGATCGCCACGAGCCCGAGCAGGATCGCGGCGGGCACTCCGACCCACACGAGCCGCTCGATCCACCACAGTGCCGTGCTATCGGTCTGCCGCCCGAGTCCGAGCGGCCACAGCACGAGGATCGCGAGCAGGTAGGCGGTCATGTGCCACAGGAAGAGCGTCATGATCACGCCGTTGACCGCGATCGTGGCGACCCAGACCCGGGGACGCTGAACCCACCGCGCGAGCATCGGGCGCATCAACATGACCGCCCCGATCGACCAGATTCCGCCGAGCAGGAAGCAGAGCGTGGGGGGGTAGGCGTTGGAGACGATCTCGACGTCGGTGCCCAGCAGGCTCTTGGGGTAGGCGCCGATGCCGGGGAACCAGTCGAATCGCACGTCACCCGCGAGCTGGAACACGGGGGGATTCGTGAGCAGCACGAGCCCCGCGAGTCCGCCGAGCATCATGGCGACGAACGCTCGGCGAGGCCACCTCAGCATCGACCCGTCGCCGTACGCGTGGCCGAGCTGATGCGGCAGGAGCAGCACGAAGACGACGTTGGCCCAGCGCGCGAGCGGCAGGCCACCGATGAAGCCGACCCCGTCGGCGACGATCGCACCGACGACGAGCCCCGCCGGTACCCACAAGCCGAATCGCTCGTGAAGCCAGATCGTGGCGGGAGCCACC
>DASVGA010000320.1:0-5734 GCA_036379795.1 Actinomycetota bacterium
GACGCCTGCTCGCCGCGCAGATCGCCTTCGTGCAGCCGACCTCTTGGCGCGGCGAGAAGCTCGCCCGCCTCTGCTTCGTGAATCCGCGAACGACGATCGACCACGTTCGAGCCGTGCTCGGCACGATGACCTGAGCGGGGCGAGGGCCGCGGCCGACGACCGAAGGACCGGTCCGCCCCCTCCGAAGGTCGCAGGCCGATCCGGGGACAGGTGAGGTCCGAAGCAACCGATCTCGAGGCCCTTGGACGATCGACGTGGATCGTCGGCTGCTCCACCATGCAACCCATGGACATCCACACCACACGTCGCACCCCTCGCCCGATCACCGCCATCTGCATCCTCGTCGCGATCGTCGCGATGCTCTGCATCGGGAGTTCCGCCGCATCGGCGACCCCAGCGGAACGAACGGTCATGCACGAGTCCTTCGACATGGACTTCGGCGACACCTGTGACTTCCCGCTCCTGGCGCATGCCGAGATGAAGGTCACGCTGACGACGTTCCTCGACGCCGCCGGGCGGCCGGTTCGAGGCATCATGACGGGGCCGATCACCGTGTGGTTCACGAACGGCGCGACCGGTTCGACACACCGCGTGTCGATCCCCGGCCCGACCTACTTCGACGCCGACGGGCGTGCGGTCCGCGGCGCAGGAGCCTGGGCGTCGTTCACGGCCGACGGCGAGTTCGTCTGGGCCGCCGGTCACCTCGAGGTCGACGAGTGGAACACCATCACGTCGATCCGCGGCACGTCGCGGAGCATCTGCGGACTCGTCGCGTAAGGCAACCCGAGCTGCGTCGGGCTCCCGCCAGGCCGGTCCCCCTAGCGACCGATCGGACCCTGGGAGCGAAGGATGTCGTCCTCGAGGGCCTGCAGGCGGGCGATGCGCTCCGCCGTCGGCGGGTGGGTCGAGAAGAGGGTGGAGAACCCACGTCCCCTGAGCGCCGATAGCGGACTCACGATGAACATGTGCGCCTCGGCCGGGCTCACGCTGCGCGGCGGCGGGATGCGCTTGGCCGTTTCCTCCAGCTTCGCGAGGGCGCTCGCGAGTGAGCGCGGGTCCTTCGACAGGTACGCCCCGGTCTCGTCGGCCTGGTACTCGCGCGAGCGAGAGACCGCCATCTGGATGATGCCCGCGGCGATGGGAGCCACGATCCAGGCCAGGAGCAGGAAGAGCGGGTTGGCGCCGCCTTCGTCGTCACCGCCGAAGAACAGCGCGAACTGCGCGATGAACGAGATCGACGTGCCGATGCCCGCGGCGATCGACCCGATCAGGATGTCGCGGTTCGCGACGTGGCTCAGCTCGTGCGCCAGCACCCCGCGCAGCTCACGCTCGTCGAGGATCTGCAGGATGCCCTTGGTCACCGCGACCTTCGCGTTCGATGGGCCACGACCGGTCGCGAAGGCGTTCGGCTGCATCATGTCCGAGACGTAGATCTCGGGCATCGGCATGTCCTTGGCGGTCGCGAGCTCACGCACGATCCGATAGAGATCCGGGAATTCCTGCTCCGACACGAGCCGCGAGCGGGTCGTGCGCACCGCGATCGAGCCCGAGAACCAGTACATCGCGAAGTTGAAGCCGAGGCCGAGCACGAGGGCGATCACGAGCCCGTCGCCTCCGGGCACGAGCGCGTTCCCGATCACCAAGAACAAGCCCATGAGGGCCGAGATCAAGATCCAGGTCTTCGCGCGGTTGATGCCGGGTGTCAACGTCATCACTCCTCGTCAGCCGTGGCCTCGGTGCCGACGGTCGGGCCGGCACATCGGCCGATGAACCAGATGGTCTCACAGGCGTTTCGCTGCGAACGCCCCCGCGGTTCCCGTCAACCCTGCTCGTTCCGTGCCGATGCATCTTCCGACAGCCGAACCAACAGGGAAGGAGCACCGTGTCGATCCCACCGAAGGGCTGGACCGATCGACTGCCGATGCGCATCCGCGCCTGGGGCATGAGAGGAACGCCCGCCGTGGTGCTGCTCGCCCTCAGCCTCGGCGGCACCGACCTGCCGTCGGTGGCGCCGCCCGACGGCGTGTGGGTGATCACACGGACCAACATCGAGTTGCTCGAGTCGATCGACCACGACGTCACCGCCTCCTACTTCGACACTCCCCAAACGATCGCGCTGGGCGGATACGGCGATGCCGTCATCGCGCAGGGTTGGGCGAGCCTCGCGGCGTTCGAAGCCGATGTCGAGGCGGAACTCGTCGCCGACGACGTGACGATGGTCATGTACGACCCCGAAGCCTGGGAGCACACGCCGATCGCCGAGCAGCTCGACCCGGTGGCCGCGATGACCGCGTTCGCCGCGCTCGCCCGCGCCGAGGGATATCAGGTGCTGATGACACCGCACCCCGGACTCGTCGCGGTGCATGGAGCGGCGTGCACCCAACGCGCCGGGGAGGCGGTGCCGGCCGCATTCGTGCGCTGCAGCTTGCCCGCAGCCGCCGCTGCGAACGCCGACATCCTCGACCTGCAGCTCCAGGGGCTGCAGCAGGATCCGCAGCGCTACCGTCAGTGGGTCGCCGCGGCCGCCGAGCAGGCTCGCCGGGCGAACCCCGAGGTGCGCGTGCTGGCCCATCTCACGACCCGGCTGGCCCCCGATGCCACCGTGCTGTACGCGGCCTGGCGCGCGGTCCAGCCGATCGTCGACGGAAGCTACATGGGTGTGCCGGGTGGCGCCAGACCCTGGGTTGCGCTCGGGTTCCTGCGCATGATCTCCGTCAGCGACGACCGACGGCGCTAGGGTCCGACTCCGACGAGGGTGGAGATCTCCGCGAGCCGTGCGAACGGGTTCGGCAGCACGAAGATCGCCACGACGGCCACCATCGACGCGGCGACCACCCCGGTCACCAAGGCGGGCACACGCAGGCGAGACGGATCGGCCGCGTCACGCAGGAACATCTGCCTCGGCACGGCCAGGTAGTAGAAGACGCTCACCACCGAGTTCACGAGCATCACCACCGCGAGCACCGGCCCGAGGGTTCCGCCGCGCTCGATCGCGGCCTGGAAGATCAGCAGCTTCGCCCAGAACCCGCCGGTGGGCGGCACGCCGGCGAGCGAGACCATGAACACGGTCATGCCCACGGCGATGAGCGGCGCCGTCTCGCGCAGCCCCGCGAAGTCGGGGATGCGCAGCGACGGGTGCCGGCGCGAGACCGCCACCGTCGCGGCGAAGGCGCCGAGGTTCATGACGCCGTAGATCAGGATGTAGGCCACCCCCGCCGCGAAGGCGTCGCGGTTCGACACCGCGTCGTCGGTGACGAGCGCGAACGTCAGCAGGATGTACCCCGCCTGGCCGATGCCCGAGTACGCGAGCAGGCGCACGAACTGCGTCTGCTGCAGCGCGACGAGGTTTCCTACCGTCATCGTGGCGATCGCGAGGAAGGCGAAGATCGGCACCCAGAACTCGTGCTGGCCCGCGAAGGCCACGAACATGAGCTGGAGCAGCCCGGCGAACCCCGCGACCTTGGAGGCGACCGCGAGGAACGCCGCCACCGGCACGGGTGAGCCTTCGTACGTGTCTGGGGCCCAGAACTGGAACGGGAACGCCGAGACCTTGAAGGCGAACCCCACGACCACGAACAGGATCGCGGCGAGTGCGAGAGTCTCGAGCTCGCCGGTGAGCCCGTCGAGCGCGGAGGCGATGCCGGCGAGCTCGGTCTCGCCCCCCGTGACGCCGTAGATCAGGCTCATGCCGAACAGCATCACGGCGGTCGAGAGCACGCCGATGATGAAGAACTTCACGCCCGCCTCGTTGGACTTCACGTCGCCCTTGCGGAACGCCGCCATGAGGAACCCGGGCGCCGACACGAGCTCGAGCGAGATGAACAGCAGCAGCAGGTCGCGCGAGCTCGGCATCATGATGCAGCCGAGGAACGAGGTGAGCAGCAGGAAGTAGTACTCCCCCTGGTAGAAGCCGCCTTCCCGGAAGTACCGCAACGACACCGCGAGCACGATCACCGCGGTCACCAGGAAGAAGCCCTTGAACAGCAGCGCGAACTCGTCGATCACGTAGGTGCCGCCGAAGCTCTCGCGATCGCCGGCGCTGATCAAGGAGACCACGGCGACCAGGGTGCCGAGCACGCCCGTCAGGGCGAGCGGCATGGCGAACCACTTCGCCCGCTCGGGCAGGAACACGTCGACGACGAGCACGAGCAGGATCGTGCTCGACAGCACGATCTCGGGCGCGAGCGCGTGGTAGTCGATGTCCATCGAGTCGCGCTATCCCCCCAGCAGGCGCATGAGCCCGCCCACCGCTTCGTCGGTGATGCCGAACACGAGCTTCGGGTAGACACCCAGCACGAGGATCAACACGAGCAAGGGCAGCCACGAGACCCACTCGATCGTGAGCACGTCGCGCAGGCCGGCTTCCCGCCACTGATCGGGGAGCGTGCCCATGTTCACCCGCTGCAGCATCCACAGGAAGTAGGCCGCCGTGAGCACGGTGCCGACGCCGCCCATCACCATGAAGACGCGGAACAGCCCAACCTGATCGCCGAGCACAGCCTCGTTGGGGTTGAACGAGCTGAGCAGCGCCATGACCTCTCCCCAGAACCCGGCGAGCCCCGGCAGACCGAGGGAGGCGATCGAGACGAACGCGAAGACACCGCCGAGCTTCGGCATCGTCTGCAACATGCCGCCGCCGATCTTGGCGATCTCGCGCGTGTGATACCGGTCGTAGATCGAACCGACGCAGAAGAACAGCATGCCCGTGATCACGCCGTGGGCCACCATGCCGAAGATCGCCGCCTGGATGCCGATCTCGGTGAGGGTCGCGATGCCGAGCATCACGAAGCCCATGTGACCGACCGAGGAGAACGCGATCAAGCGCTTCAGGTCCTTCTGCGCGAGGCATGCGAGCGCCGCGTAGACGATGCCGATCGCGGCGAGCGCCCCGATCCACGGGGCGAACTTCTCGGCGCCGTAGGGAAGCGTCGGGATCGCGATGCGCACGAACCCGTACGTACCCATCTTCAGCATGATCCCGGCCAGCAGCACCGAGCCGATCGTGGGTGCCTCGGTGTGTGCGTCGGGGAGCCATGTGTGGAACGGCCACATCGGCACCTTGACGGCGAACCCGAGCGCGACCGCTCCGAACACGATGAGCTGGAAGGTGTTCGTGAACCCTCCCCCGGCTCCGTGCTCCGCGAGCACGACCATGTCGAACGTGTGCGGATCGGGCCCGGCGAAGTACATCGCCAGGAAGCCGAGCAGCATGAAGATCGACCCGAAGAGCGTGTACAGGAAGAATTTGATCGAGGCGTACTCACGGTTCGCGCTACCCCAGACCGCGATCAAGAAGTACATCGGCACCAGCACCATCTCCCAGAACACGAAGAACAGGATCAGGTCGAAGGCGATGAAGGTGCCGGCCATGCCCGTCTCGAGCAGCAGCATCAACGCGAGGAAGGCCTTGGTGCGGCCGGGGTCGGGCACGTAGCGCCAGCTGTAGATCGCGCACAGGAACGAGAGCAGGAACGTGAGCACGTACAGGGGCAGCGAGATGCCGTCGATACCGACGTGGAACCGCGCGCCGATCGCGGCGATCCAGCTCGTGTCGAGCACGTACTGGAGCCCGTCGGTGCCGTAGTCGAACCCGATCGCGATCGCCGTCGCGAGCACGAACGCCACGCCCGTGACGGCGATGCCCATGGCGCGGATCGCGCGGTCCTTGTCGCGCGGCATCAGCGCGATCACGAGACCGCCCGCCAGGGGCAGCAGCGTGGTGATCGTGATGGCC
>DASVGA010000321.1:0-4727 GCA_036379795.1 Actinomycetota bacterium
GCCTCGACCTCGCCCGCGTTCACGCCGGTCAGTTTGTAGGGCGCCTCGATGCGCCGGAAGAACTCACGGCGCACCCGCGGGGGCGCCATGTCGTTGGCCTTCTTCGCGGCCATCATCAGTGCCTGGTCGCTCGCCCCCCACTCCCATTCGCGCTTGTTCAGGAAGCCCAGGTTCGACGGGAAGGTCTCGGAGTTCACGGTGGTCTCGATCTGGAAGATCTTCACGCCCGCGTCGCGCAGCACCCGGCCCATGCGGTTCACCGAGTCGTTGATCGCGCTGTGGCCCTCGCGCGGGTCCATGTACGACTTCGAATGCAGCATCGTGTGCACGTTGTGGTGATGCTTCAGGCTTCGGTATCCGGCGAGACCGACCGCGACCGACTTGTGACCGCCGTCCATCGCGACCAGGTTGATGTTCACGTAGACGATCAGGTCGCTCTCGGCGGCGCGCTTGGAGATCTCGACGAGCTCGTCCTCGTCGGTGCGGCCGATCTCGACGAGGCCCTGCGGGTCTTCCGCATCGAAGTTCTTCAGATGCTCGGGGTAGAACGAGCGGAAGACACGCTCACCGACGGCTCGGCGGATCTCGGCCGAGGTCATGCGGCGGTGCAGCGCCGTCGCGACGATCAGCTCGAGGTCGTCGACACCCGCCCGGGCGGCGAGCTCGATCACGTGCTCCAGGATCGGCTGGCGCACGTCGGGCGTCTGCATCGGCGGCAACGGGATCGAGATGTCGTCGATCGCGATCGTGAGCTTCATGCCCGCGGTGAGCAGCTCCGACAGCGGCTTCGAGTCGCCCACCGGGTTCAGCATCGCGTGGCGCACGGCGGCCGGCACATCGCGGATGCCCGGCAAGGCGTCAGGCGGATACACGACGCGCGTGCCGAGCGGGAACTTCTGCATGCGGTAGCCCTCGCCCTGGTGCACGAGCAGCGGAGGCGTTCGCTCGTCCACCTGCAACACGAATCCGGGTCTGGGCATCGGTCGATCGTCTCCTAGGTCGTGGGTTGGTGAGCGGCCGAGCTCTCCTGGGGAGCGAAGGCCACCTTGAACGTGCCGAGCCGCCCGGCCGACATCGCGTGGTCGATCGCGTCGCGCCAGCGAGCGAGCGGGTAGGTCGCGCCGACCATCGGGGCGAGCACGGGTCCGATCTGGCTCGCGAGCTCGAGCGCGAGCGCGAACGAATGACGCCGGCCGCCGTCGACCTGCTCCATGCCGGTCGTGTAGGCGCCGACGAGCTCGAGCTCGCGGAACCACAGCGGCGTCAGGTCGGCACCGGCGCCGGGGATGCCGCTCACCACCACCCGGCCTCCGGCCTTCGTGGTGCGCAAGGCCATGTCGAGCGCACGAGGCGTTCCGGTGCACTCGAAGACGACGTCGGCGCCCCCGAGCAGGAAGTCCTGGCCGCGCTCGGGCGTGAGCTTCACGGCACGTCCGGCGCGACGCACCGCCTTCAGCGCGTGTTCGGGCCGCACGACCTCGTCGGCTCCCGCCAGCTTCGCGGCTGCGCGTTGCGCCGCGTGCTTGGCAGCCACGATCACGCGCCCGGGCTCGGCGAAGCGCCGGAGCGCCACCTGGGTGAGCAGCCCCACCGTGCCAGACCCGATCACGAGCACGTCGGCACCCGCGGGCACGCGCGCCCGGAAGACCGAATGGATCGCGGTCGCGAGCGGTTCGATCAGCACCGCCGTGCGATCGTCGATGCCGTCGGGTACGGCCCACAGCTGGGACCGATGGGCGAGCATCATGCGGCTCCACCCGCCGCCGGTGCTCGAACAGAAGCCGGTCTGCAGACCCGCCTTCAGCGAACCGACCGTGACGCGGTCGCACCGGCCGTACTCACCGGCGGCGCAGTGCTCGCAGAGCTCCGCCTGGTCGCGGGTCGCGCATCCCAGCACCGACGAGATCGTGACCCGCTGTCCCGCGGCGTGCTCGCCGCAGTCGTCGATCAGCTCGCCCACGACCTCGTGGCCCGGTACGAACGGCATCGAAACGAGCGGGGAGAAGTAGAACGACGACTCGCCCGCGATCGTCGAGAGGTCGCTGCCGCATATGCCGGCGAGCGTGGGCTTCACCCGAGCCCACCCTTCCCGGACCGACTCGGGGTCGTCGTGGGTGACGAGCCGCAACGGCGTCAGCGGCCCGCCCGCCACCAGTCCCGGCGCCTTCCTTCCCGCTACACGGGCGCCCACGTAGCGAGGCATCGACCGGAAGTACTCGAGCGCGAGCGCCATCAGCGGGCCCCCGCGCTCACGTGCGTACCGCCGGCTTCGGGAAACGCACCCGCGGCATGCCCTTGCTCATCGTCCATCCTTCGATGGGCCAGCGGCGACGACGCGCGAATCGGTACAGCGACGCGTCGGGCGAGACCACGACCGGGTTGCCCACCGCTCGCAGTAGCGGAAGGTCGGAGTAGGAGTCGGCGTAGGCGTAGGAATGACGCAGGTTCACGTGCTCGAGCAGCGCGTAGCGGCGGAGCCAGGCGGCCCGGGCCTCACCGACGAGCGGCGGGGCCGACATGAACCCCGTGTAGCGGCCGTCGCGCTGCTCCAGCTCGGCACCGATCACGACGTCGAACAGCGGCGAGAGCGGACGCACGAACGGTTCCGCGGCCGCGGTGATCAAGATCGTCAGATGCCCGGCTGCCCGGTGCTCGCGGATGCGCCGGATCGCGGCCGGGCTCGCCTTCTGCAGCATGAACTCGGTCACGTGGCTCGCGACGAGCCGGTCGATGCCCTCGACGCTCGCGCCCTCGTACCGCCGGAAGAACGTGCGCAGGAACTCTCCACGGTCCCTGCGATCGATCTGCAGGTACCCGGGGATGCGCGCGAAGACGCTGGCGAGCTCGCGCGGCCACTCCTCGGGCGTGAGATCCGCCATGCGCGCCCACACGTAGCTCTCGACCACGTTCGACGTGATGATCGTGCCTTCCAGGTCGAACAGGGCGAGCACCGGCTCGTCGCGCCGCGTGATCGCCACCGTCGCGCCGCGACGGTCGCGCGTCGAGAGCTCGCGCAGCGACTGCGTCACCGCAGGCGAGTGCACCTCCTGCATGTAGTGCTTCCAGTCGATCGACGCCGCGTCGAAGCCGAACGCGGCCTTGTCGGCGGCGCTGAGCGAGTCGAACAGCTCGAGCGTTCGGTCGTCGGTGTAGACGACCTCCGCCTCGGTGTACATGCCGTAGAGGTCGCTATAACGCTTCACGAAATCGATGCGAGCCTTGTCACGATCGACACGCCGCACGGCATCGCGCATCGACTTCGACTTCGGCATGTGGGTCACGACCTGCTCGGCGATGTCGGTGAGCCGCTCTGCCCGCCGAAGCATGCGCTCGACGGTCAGGTTGCCCGGGAACTCCCACTCGGGCACCTTGTGCTCTCCACGACCGCGTTCGGGCAGCGGATGCTCCTCGAAGTAGGCGCGGATCCACTCGTACATCTCGAAGAAGCGCAGCGGGTTTCGGGAGCCGGAGCTCACGTTGTAGTGCGCGACCGCACCCGGCGCGGGCGGGTTCGCGGCGACCGCGAGCAGCGCGTTCACCACGAAGTCGACCGGGATGATGTCGATGATGCCTTCGGGGATGCCCGGGAACTCGGGGATCTGCCCGAGCCCGTAGGCCCGGATGATCGGGTCGGCCATCTTGAAGCCGTCGATCCACCCCGGGAACGGGTGCGTGTACGCCGATTCGATGATCGACGGCCGCACGATCGACAACGGGAGGTTCACCTCGGCGGCCAGCTCCTCGACCGCCCGTTCCCCCATCGCCTTGGTGAACGTGTAGACGTCGGGCCATCCGAGCGAGCGAGCCCGGGTCCGTCCGTACTCGACCAGCCGCTTCGTGACCCACTTCTGACGCCGATCTTCCGCGTCGTCGGCGACGGTGGTCGGCCCCGCACGCGAGTGTTCGTCGCGGGCGAGATCCATGAACGCGTTCAGCATCTCCGGCTTGCGGCTCGCGGCTTCCACATCTTTGCGCGCAGCCATGGCGAGCTCGAGCTCGAGTCGGTGGTCGACCCGGTGCTCCAGCGGCCCTTCGGGGATCACGCCCTTCTGCACGCCGGCGACGTAGGCGGTCGAGACGTGCACCAGCGACGGCGTCGACCCGCCGGCGATGACACCCGTGTAGAGGTTCATCGCGCCCTGCAGGTTCGTGAGGAACGCCTCGTCGATCGGCGGATCGAAGCTCACGGTCGCCGCCGAGTGCATCGCGACGTCGATGCCGGACGGCACCACGGGCTGCCCGCGGCCGAAGTCACCGTCGACCACGTCGATCCGCTCGTCGAGCATGCGAAGGAGCCCGTCCTCACCGACCTGCTTGCGCAACGTGTCGAAGGCCGGCTTGCGGAACAGGTACTCGACCCGTTCACGACTGGTCGCGCCCGTCTGCGACCGCACGAGCAGCACGATGCGGGTCTCGGGGAAGTCGGCCAGGAGCCGTTCGAACACCACCTGAGCGAGGAAGCCGGTGACGCCGGTCAACAGGATCGTCTTGCCCGAGAGCGCCTCCACGATCGAGGATGCAGGAGATGCGGCGGTTCCGCTCTCTACCATGCGGCAGATTATGCGGTCTCTACCGGTCGGTAGACAACCCCCGATCCGCCGCCGCGCTCATGCGTCTTCGCGTCAGCGCAGGCCGACGCTCACGAAGTACGTGGAGCCGTCGTCCAGCATGACGCCGATCCTCCAGAAGCGGTTCGCGTGTGCCTTCGCGGTGCCCCAATTGTAGAT
>DASVGA010000322.1:0-2559 GCA_036379795.1 Actinomycetota bacterium
AGCCGGCCCCGCACGCGAGCGTCGCATCGCGCTCCCCGTAGCCCAACCGCGACAGCACCTGGAACGCGATGCGGGCGACCAGGTTCGCGTGGCGGAAGCCGTGCTCGGTGAAGCCCATCGCGTCCATCACCCGGTCGGCCGAGGCGATGAACCGCGAGAGCTCCTCGTTGGCCTGCACGTCCTCGAGCGTGACCGTCGCGACGTCGCCAGCGGGCGACGACGGCTCGGCGGGAAGCGGCGCCGGCTCGGGCGTGGTGTCGCTCGCGACGACGGTCGAGGCGCCCGTCGTGTCGGGAAGGGTCTCGACGGGTGTCTGGACGGGCGGCTCGTCCGGCGGGATGACGGGGTCGGTCACGTCTGGCGGAACGGCCCGTCCTGGCCGTCGGGCACATCGGTGCTTCGCTCGTCGTCCTCGAACGCCTCGAGGTCATCGGGCTCGTCGCCCACGATCCGCCCGACACCGGCGCGGACCATGCGGATCTGCGTGCCGGGCGCGATCTCGAGCGTGACCACGTCGGTCTCGTCGTCGATCGCCACGATCGTGCCGAACACCCCGGCGGTCGTCACGATCTCGTCACCGACCCCGACGCTTCGGAGCAGGGCCTGCTGGGCACGAGCGCGCCGCTGCTGCGGCCTGATGAGCAAGAAGTAGAAGACCCCGCCCATCAGCAGCAGGGGCAGGAAGGCGACGAGGCTGCTTCCCCCTTGAGAGTCCTGTGCCAGGAGCTCGAACATGGTGAACCTTTCCGTGTGTGGTCTGGCTGAGGTTGCCGTGGCGCGGACCCGCGCCGAGGGGCGAGTCTACCGCCCCGGACCATCCGACAGAGGAAGGGTGCCCTCGGGCTGTGCGCCGAGGTGGCGGTAGGCGCGCTCGGTCGCGACGCGCCCCCTCGGGGTCCGGTGCAGGAAGCCGAGCTGCAGCAGGTACGGCTCGACCACGTCTTCCACGGTGTCGGGCTCCTCGCCGACCGACGCCGCCAGGGTCGACAGGCCGACCGGTCCCCCGCCGAACCGCTGCACGATCGCCCGAAGGATCGCGTGGTCGAGGCGGTCGAGGCCTTCCTCGTCGACCTCGAAGACCTCGAGGCCCGCCTTCGCGACCTCGGCGCTGATCGCCCCGTCGCGTCGCACCTCGGCGAAGTCGCGCACCCGCCGCAGCAACCGGTTGGCGATGCGCGGGGTGCCCCGGGACCGCCGGGCGATCTCCGCCGCTCCCGGCTCGTCGAGTCGCACCTCGAGGATGCCGGCGGAACGTCCGACGATGCGCGAGAGATCGTCGACCGGGTAATAGTCGAGCCTCGGCGAGAATCCGAAGCGTTCCCGGAGCGGAAGCGTGATGCGCCCCGGCCGCGTCGTGGCGGCGACCATCGTGAACCTCGGCAGCTCGAGCCGGATCGAGCGTGCCGTCGGTCCCTTGCCGAGCACGACGTCGAGCACGAAGTCCTCGAGCGCCGGGTACAGCACCTCCTCGACCGGGCGTGGCATGCGGTGGATCTCGTCGACGAAGAGCACGTCGCCGTCGCCGAGGTTCGTGAGGATCGCGGCGAGGTCGCTCGGGCGATCGAGCGCCGGCCCGCTCGTCGGTTGGAAGCCCGCCCCCATCTCGTTCGCGACGATCTGTGCGAGCGTGGTCTTGCCGAGCCCCGGCGGCCCGCTGAACAGCAGGTGGTCGACCGGTTCGTCGCGCCGGCGCGCGCCGTCGATCAGCAGGTTGAGCTGTTCCTTCACGCGTTCCTGGCCGACGAACTCGGTGAGGGTCGTGGGCCGCAGCGCCACGTCGAACTCACGATCCTCCGGGTCGACGACCGCGGCTTCGATGAGTCGGTCGTCGTCCACGTCAGCGGCCCACCTTCTGCAGCGCCTCTCGCAGCATGTCGTCGACCTCTCGTCCCTCGTCGTCGACGTCGCGCGTGGCCTCTGCCGCTTCCTGCGGGGTAAGGCCGAGCGAGACGAGCGCGTCGCGCACGTCGACGATCGGCCCTCCCTCGCGGGGCAGCTCGGACTCGCCGCCGAGCCGATCGCGCAGATCGACGACGACCCGCTGCGCGACCTTCTTGCCGACGCCGGGAACGATGGTGAGCGCATCGGCGTCGCCGGCGACCACGGCCCGACGCAGCGCATCGGCGCTCATCGCCGACAGGAACGACAGCCCGACCTTCGGCCCTACCCCGGTCACGCCGGTCAGCAGGTCGAAGAGCGCTCGTTCGTCGGTCGTGGAGAAGCCGTAGAGCGTCATCGAGTCGTCGCGCACGACCATGCGGGTGTGCACCCGGGCGCTCCTGCCGACCGCGGGAAGCCGGCTCACCACCGAGGTCGGCACGGAGACGTCGTAGCCGACACCTCCGACGGCGAGCACCACGCGGGTGGCGCCCTTCTCGACGACCTCGCCCTCGAGGAATGAGATCATCGGGCGGCTCCCGCACGCGCCGCCGCTCGAAGCGGGGCCCCGCTCAGGTGCGTGAGCGCGACCGCGGCTGCGTCGACCGCGTCGGGACTCGAGGGCAGATCGCGGAAGCCGTGGACCCGTTCGAGGGCGTCGCGCACCTGCCGCTTGTCGGC
>DASVGA010000323.1:0-2728 GCA_036379795.1 Actinomycetota bacterium
GAGCGCCAGGTCGTGCAGCACGACGAGTGCGTTCGTGAGGTACGCCGCTCGGTAGATCTCGAGGTGGAACTCGACGTTGTTGCCGAGCTGGAAGACGCCGAGGTGGTACCCGGGGAAACGGCCCGCCAGGCGGCCTTCCACCGGCCAGACGACGTCCATGCGGATGCGATCGGCGAACCCGATGCGATCGAGCCCCGCGAGCACGGCGCGGTCGTAGGTCGCGATGCCGGTCGATGCCGGCGGGAGCGGACCGGCGAACACCACGTCGCCCTGGGAGCCCGCTCCCCGTCCGTGCTCCACCTCGACACCCTGACGGGTACCGCCCAGGCGCCGGCGCAGCACGTGCGCGGCCCGCATCAGTCGAGGAGCCGCGCGACGATGTCGGGCCAGCTCGGCACCTCGGCGCGAACGAGATCGTTGCCTGCTCGGCCCATGCGCTCGGCGCCGGCTCGATCGTTCCACAGGCGATCGAAGGCTTCGGCGATCGCCTTCGCGTCGGCCGGGCGCACGAGGCCGGTCTCATCGTCGCGCACGAACTCCAGCGGTCCCCCGCTGTCATCGAGCGTGACGACCGCGCGGCACGCCGCGAACCCCTCGATCGTGACGTAGCCGTAGTCCTCGTCGAACGGACCGAAGTAGACGCCGAGCGCTCCGCGATACAGCTCGCACAGACGCTCGTCGCTCACGCCGATCTCAAACGAGATGCGGTCGCCGAGGCCGTGCCGCTCGACCTGCGACCGCAGGGCAGGCTCATCGGGGCCGCGGCCCACCAGCACGAGGCGCACGTCCGTCGAGACGTGGCGCATCGCCTCGATCGCGAGCGCCTGGCGCTTCAGGCTCTCCATGCGACTCGGGAACACGAGGTAGTCCCCGAGGGGTCCGGGTGCCGAGTCGAGCAGCTCCTCGGCGATGTGACTCGGGTGGTAGAGCGGCTCCGCGGCGATCCGGAGTGAGCTCCAGAGCCGGTCGCGCACGTTCTTCGCGTTCGTGAACACCCGCTTGGCCTCGCCGAGGGCGACGCGGTCGGCTTCCCAGACCATGTCCCTCACCTTCGCGCCGTCGTCCTGACGCTTCAGGTCGGCGTAGTCGGGGTGATCCCAGAGCTCGTACGCGGTGCGGTGCTGGTGGATCAGCCAGACGATCTTGCGCTCGTGCTGGGCGAGGTAGGCGGGAAACTTCAGGCCGATCACCGCGTCGACGCGCAGGCCATTCGATTCGGTGATGTCGAAGCTCCGCCACACGGCCATCTGATGCGCGAGCTGGCTCGGCGGATACCACTTGCCGGCGATCTGCACCAGGTCGGCCTCGTGGCCGGCGTCGCGGAGCGCGCGCACGAGGGCCTCGGTGTGCGTCTCGGCCCCGCCACGCACGAACGCCGTCTGCGGGTGCAGCACGGCGATCCTCACGCACGGCCCCCTCGCTCGTCGGTGACGCTCCCCGCCTGCCCGGGCGCATCGGCCCCCTTCAGCCGGTCGACCTCGGCCTCGAGCACCATGACCTTCTCGGCCAGGCTCGTCGTGAGCTCCGCGTGATCGGCGAGCAGCCGGTCGTAGCGCCAGGTCGCCGGGCGCATCAGCCGCCAGAGCCGCCGCTTGAGCTGGCGCCGCCACTTCGACGGCGAGGCCAGGTTGCCCTCACCCAACGGGATCACCGCGGTCTCGTCGGTCCGCATCTGCGCGGCGAAGTCGTGCAGGCGGTCGCGGATCTCGGGCGTCAGCATGCGACCGCGGGCCGCCGTCTCACGGGCCCAGTACATCTCGCGGAGCAGGTCGGCCTGCTCCTCCCGCGGCTCTGGTCGTGTTTCTGGCTCGTGCGGTGACTCCGGTCGGTTCTCGGCCGTCATGATTTCGGAGGCTAACACCGGCGCCGGTGGGCTTCGCCGGCTCCTTGCGTCACCCGTGCTGGTCGCTGTCGGCGCCGTCGACGGCCTTGTGGGCCCAGATCGCGAAGTCCTGCGCGCTCCCCCGGTGGTCTTCGTTCAGGAAGACGACCTCGACGCTGCGGAAGCCGGCGTGCTCGGCCATGAGACGCAGGGTCTCGGGGTGTCCGGGCCAGGTGTGGGTCACGTCCGCCACGAAGTAGGAAGCCACCGCCTCGGGGTTGAGCCCGTTGATGGTCTCGATCAGCATCTTGCCACCGGGCCTCAGCGTCTCGTAGATGCGCTCGAACAGCGGGATCCACTCGCCTCGAGGGATGTGCTCGATCAGTTGGATCGCGCTGATCGCCCCCGGAGCTTCGCCACGGCGCGTCTCGAGGTAGCCGTCGACCGCCGCGAGCGTGGCGTCGATGCCCTTGGCTCGGCACGCGTCGACGGCGCCCGGCGAGTTGTCGACCCCGTGCACGCGCCAGCCCCATTCCTGGACGAGTTCGCAGAACTCGCCGAGTCCGCATCCGAGATCGAGCCACAGCGGCTGCGCGCTCTCGGAGCTCTCCCCGTGTGTGGGGAGCTCTTCCCGCAGGGCCACGGCGAACCGCTCGTACTGGCGCAGGCGCGCGACGACCGACGAGGCGTCGCCCCGCATCCGCTGCTCGAACGACCAGTAGTAGGCATCGTCGACGACCGGCGCCCCGTCGCCCGTCGCGTCACCGCCCGGGGCGGATGCACGCAGCTCCGCAACCGCCCGATCCAACCGGTCGAGGTCGCCACGCGCGCGTTCGATGTCGACCGTCACCTCGCGCAACCGTTCCGCCAGCTCGAGCGCGACCACGGCGAGCTCGGTCGCCAACC
>DASVGA010000324.1:0-2991 GCA_036379795.1 Actinomycetota bacterium
AGCGCCAGTCGGCGAGCGTCGATCTGCGGAGTGCCTGGGTCTGACGTG
Organism: Actinomycetota bacterium; assembly: GCA_036379795.1. Classification (GTDB taxonomy): domain Bacteria; phylum Actinomycetota; class UBA4738; order UBA4738; family HRBIN12; genus JAOUEA01. The sequence continues at coordinate 49 of DASVGA010000324.1, forward strand.
GTCTCACTCACGTCGTCGAACGAGGTCGATCAGGAGACCGAGCGTCAGCACCGCGGCGGCCGCCCCGAACGTCGCCGGAAGCCATGTGGGCACCCGTTCGCTCACCGCGGTGAGCGCCGTGCCGAGGATGGCCGCACCGGCCGTGAGCGCGAGCGCGAGTCGTCTGCCCGCCCGGCGGATCGTGGTCTCGAGCGTCGCCGCTCGGAAGTTCACCTCGAGCTTCTGTCCCGGTCGTGCGCCGATCAGCCGTTCGACGGCTTCCACGACCCGATGGAAGCGAACCTTGAACCGCTGCGCCTGATAGAAGAGCGCCTTCGGGTCGACCTTCGTCGTCATGTCGCGCACGACGGCTCGCATCAGGAACGAACCGGCCACGTCGAACGGGTCGAGGTCGGGGTCGAGCTCGGCGGTGGCGAGCTGCATCTGGGCCAACGCCTTGCCGGTCAGCGCGAGCGACGCGGGAAGCGGCACCTCGTGGCGCAATGAGATCTCGGTCATCTCCTGCAAGATGGGCCCGAGCTGGATGTCCGAGAGCGAGGCCGTGCGGTACTTCGCGACCATCTCGCCGATCTCGCCCCCGAAGGCGTCGACGTCGAGGTCGGCGCGGTCCATGGCCCCGGCGAGCATGAGTGAGACATCGGTGAGGAACGGCACGTCTTCCTGCCAGAACGACATCAGCAGCAGCATCAGCTGCTCGCGCATCTCGGGGCCGACCTCGCCGACCATGCCGAGGTCGAGCAGGTAGAGCGTGTCGTCGGCGGGGCGCCACATCAGGTTCCCCGGATGCGGGTCGGCATGGAAGAAGCCGTCGACCATGATCTGCTTGTAGAAGCTCTCGAGCAGCTGGCGCGCGGCCTCCGTTCGCGCGTCCCCTTCGGGCGCCAGCGAGATCGGCCCGCCCTGCACGTCCTGCATGACGAGCAAGCGGGAGGTCGAGAGGTCTCCGACCACCTCGGGCACCCGCAGACGCGTGTACGGCTCGACGATCACGCGCATCCGCGCCATGTTCCCGGCTTCCTGGCGGAAGTCGAGCTCACGATGCAGCGACGTCGACAGGTGCTCGAAGACCGCCTGCATGTCGATGACCTGGCGCAGGCCCGGACGGTCTCCGATCTTCTCGGCGAAGACCTCGAGCAGCGCGAGATCCTGTTCGATCTGCTCGCGCGCGTCGGGCCGCTGGATCTTCACGACGACCGGATCGCCGGTCGCGAGGGTCGCGCGGTGCACCTGGGCGATCGTGCCGGCGGCGAGCGGCGCGGGATCGATGTGGTCGAACACGTCTTCCCACGGAACGCCGAGCTCTTGCTCCATCACCTCGACGACCTGCTCTTCGCTCAGCGGCGGCACGTTGTCCTGCAGGGTGGCGAGCTCCTCGATGTACTCCGGTGGAAGCAGGTCCGGTCGCGTCGAGAGGATCTGGCCGAGCTTCGCGAAGGTGGGGCCTAGCTCCTCGAGGGCGGCGCGCAACCGCTTGCCCTGGCGACGACGGCCGACCGCGCCTTCCTCGTCGGGGCGGCCGAACGCCTCCTTCAGACCATGCTTGGCGAAGACCGCCGCGATGTGGCTGCCGCGGGCGGTGAGCCGGGGCTGGAACTCCTGTTCCTCGGCGGCGCTGGCTCGCACCCGGCTCGAGCCGGCGCGCGACGCGTTCGCGACGACCTGACCGTCGCCCGCCGTGTTCACGATGATCACGGTGCAGCGTGCGTTGTGGCTGATGCGGTTCGGCACGTTGCCGAGCAAGAACTCCTTGCGTCCGGCCATGCCGGCGTTGCCCACCACGAGCACGTCGATCGCCTGCTCCTCGGTCGCCTCGACGATCGCCATCGCCGGATCCTCGTGGATCACCACGTGGCCGTGAGCCCGGTCGCCGGCGATCGACCGGGCGTAGGTCTGTAGCTCGTCGGCGGCGGCACGAGCCCGTGTCGCCTCGGCCGCCCCGTACTCGGTGTCGGCCGGGCTCGAGGGGATGACCACCTGCACGATGTGGAGCTCGGCGCCGAACGCATCCGCGAACGTCGCCGCCCACCGCACCGCGCGCTCAGCCGTCTGGGACCGGTCGGTGCCGACCATGACCCGGTCGATCGGGCCGGCGATCTCGGCCTGGGTCTTCGCGCTCACCGGCGCATCATGCCGGTTCGGCATGGCTTGCGACCAGGGTGGGAACATGTGTGTTCGACGTGTGACAGCCTTCCGAGCGGGGTGCCACGACGCCGGTTGTAGACTTCCCGGTCGCGCCGGAGTAGCTCAGCCTGGCAGAGCAACCGCCTCGTAAGTGGTAGGTCATGGGTTCAAATCCCATCTCCGGCTCTCGATCGTCCCTGCGCGGCTCGGGGTGCTGGCAACACCACCGGCGTGGTGTGTGACCCACGACGATGCTGGTGGCCGCGCCGCTGTGCTGACCGCGTTGCCTGTGTACCTTCGATGCATGGTTAGTGACCCTCCTGCGACACGAGCGTCGGGTCCCATCCTCGAGATCGACGGTCTGCGCAAGACCTTCGCCGCCACCGACGAGGACCAGGTGCCGGTGCGCGCGTTGCGAGGCTTCGACCTGCGCGTCGACGACGGGGAGTTCGTCGCGCTCATGGGTCCCTCGGGCTGCGGCAAGTCCACCGTGCTGAACCTGATCGCGGGCCTCGACACGCCGACCGACGGCGTGATCCGCATCGGGGGCGAGCCGATCTCGGGCTCGTCCGAGGACGATCTCGCGCAGATGCGCCGGCGCCACATCGGCATCGTCTTCCAGTTCTTCAATCTGCTCGAGGGTATGAGCGCGCTCGAGAACGTCGCGCTGCCGGCCGTCGTCGCGGGGCGCCCGCGCAAGGCCGCCGAGACCCGTGCTCGGGATCTGCTCGACCTCCTCGGCATCGCCGACAAGGCCGACAAGGCGCCCGGCGTGCTGTCGGGAGGCCAGCGGCAGCGCCTCGCGATCGCTCGGGCGCTCGC
>DASVGA010000325.1:0-8023 GCA_036379795.1 Actinomycetota bacterium
AGTCACCGCATGGAGCGCCGCACGATCGTCGAAGAGGTCGTCGTGGTGCTCATGCTCTCGCTCTTCGCGAGCGCGGCCTACGCGATCATCAGCTTGCTGGAAGCGCCGATCGCGGGCACCGTGGTCGCGTCGGCGAACCAAAGCTCCGACCTTCCGCGCCAGCTCGCGGGCTTCGTCTTCGGTCTCGCGCCGGTGTACCTGGTCGTGCACCTCGTGCGTCGTTCCGGCGAAGGGGTGGCCGGCATCGGGCTCGCAGCCGACCGCCCCGTGCCCGACCTCACGAGCGGGCTCGCGTTGTTCGCGGTCGTCGGGCTGGCCGGCGTCGGCCTGTACCTCGCCGCGGTCGAGCTCGGCGTGAACCGCTTCGTCGTGCCGGCTCCGCCGCTCGGTCACTGGTGGACCGTGCCCGTGCTGCTGCTCACGGCCCTGGAAGCCGCGCTCCTCGAGGAGGTCATCGCGGTCGGCTACCTCATGACCCGGCTGCGTCAGCTCGCATGGTCGCCGCCGGCGACGGTCGCTGCGAGCTCGCTGCTCCGCGCCTCCTACCACCTCTATCAAGGCTGGGGTGGCTTCCTCGGCAACCTCGCCATGGGTGTGCTGTTCTCGGCCTTGTTCTTGCGCTGGAAGCGCACCTGGCCGTTCGTCGTCGCGCATTTCCTGCTCGACGTGGGCGCAGGCATCGGCTACATCGCGTTCCGCGACCGACTGCCGGGGTTCTAGATCGCCCCCGGAACCTAGGACCGTTCGGCCCTTCCGCTCGAGCGCGCGCCGTGCCTACGATGCTTCGACTGGACGAAGGAGGTGCGACGTGTCCTCGGTGTTCGACTACCTGAGCGGTCGCGGCGTGCCCTTCGTGGTCTTCCCCGATCCCGAAGCCGACGTCGCCGAACGCACGGCGGAGCGCCACGGAGTCACGACCGACGAGCTGGTGCGCAGCGAGGTGGTCGCGAGCCGGCTCGGGCTCGCGCTCATGGTCGTGCCGTGGGATCGCCGCCTCGACCTCACGGCCGTGCGGCGCACGATGAACGACCCGAGCGTGAGGCTCGCGACGCGCGAGGAGCTGGTCGCCGCCGCACCCGAGCTCGACGTGGACTCGTGGCCCCCGCTCGGGTTGTTCCTCGGGTTGCCGACGTTCGTCGACCGACAGGTGGCGGCGCGCGAGCAAGTGGTCTTCCCGGCGGGAAGGCCCTCGTCACTCGTCTGCCTGCAGGCCTCCGAACTCTTCGGTGACGACCCCGTCGTGATCACCTCGCTCACGAGCGAGACCAGGAAGCGGGAACCTGCTGGCACCCGCCGGGGCAACCTGTGGTCCGTACGCCCCGGCCCCGACGAACCGGCGACGGGCTGAGCCGACGCTCGGTGGACATGAACGTTGCGTGACCGATCCGCGGCTGACGTTGCCGCTTCGGCCACGACCGCGTACCGTTGTCGCCGGGATATCCCACCAAGACCGAACCCCGGCCAGCGCGCCGGGGATTCGTGTTTCCGGGGTCGGTTCGAGCCCTCGGGCTACGTGAGGTCGCGCGGGATCGCCCGCTCCCATCGCCGACGGAAGCGCTCCTCGCCGTCTTCATGCACCAGCAGATCGATCGTCGTGCGGTAGGTAGTCGCGTCGCTCTCGATCGTGCACTCCGCGCGCGACGTCACGGTCGCCTCGGCCCACTGCATCTCGAATGCGGCCTCACCGCGCGCGATCGCGCGACCGGGGTCGACCGTAGAGACCGAGACCACGCCGTCGTAATGGCTGCGCATGGCCGGCACGGTGTCGGTGGCCTCGTCGACGAACGTGCTGCCGGCGTTGGCCGACGTCGTGCGCGTGAGCGCCTCGTGCGTGACGGACCATCGCACCTCGCCGTCATCGTCGCTGCCGCCTGAGCCGGAGCCGGAGCCGGCATCGTCCAGGAACGGCGGCAGCATCGACGGTCGCTCGGTGACCGGCGACGGCCCGTCGAGCACCGGCAGCTCCAGCGACGCCGATGCGCGATCGATCCCGAGGGTCACAGGCTCGGGCGGCGGCCACGCGTTGGGCCAGTCGGTGCCGGCGAGGTCGAGCCGCACCCGATGGCCCGGCTCGAACGTCCACGAGGTCGTCTCGATCACGAGCTCTACGTCGACCGGCTCGCCCGGCATGAGCGCCGACGGGTGCTCCCGCGACGAGCGCTGCGCGAGGTTCAGCATGCCGCGCGCCACGAGCGACGACGTGCCGTCGGGGAAGACGTCGCAGAGCTTCGCGGACAGGAAGGCGACCGGCGCGCTCGACGTGATCCGCACCCGAACCCGGGCCTGGCCCAGGATCTCGAGCTCGCGGTCGAGGGGATCCCACGCATAGGTGAGCGAGTACACCTCGTCGGGGCGCTGGTCGTCGGGCTGGCCCCATGGCATCACGCCGGCGCACGAGATCCACGCCGTGTGGCCCACGTCGCCACGCACGGCGAGCTCGTCGGGCCCGTCGGCATCGCGATCAGGCCCGGCGACGGCGTCGGCAAGCTTCCACTCGGTGGGCGTGAGGCGCTCGGCGGGCCATGCCGGTTCGTACCGCCACTCGCCGCGGACCTCGGCGCGGTCGGGGGCCGGCAACGTCGAGCGTTGGGCGAACAGCACGATCGGGGACTCACGGTCGATGCCGTTGTCGACGCCCTTCAGCCACCGGTCCCACCAGCGGATGTGCTCGGGGATCAGGTCGTGGTTCGGACCCGGCAGCGAGGTGTCCGTGGAGGCGTGCGCCCACGGACCGATCACGAGGCGTTTCGGGCACGTGAGCCGCTCGAACGAGCGGAGGGAGTTGTTGCGGTAGCCGTCGGCCCACCCGGCGACGATCATCGTCGGACACTCGATCGCCTCGTAGTCGACGAACAGCGAGCCCGCCTTCCAGTAGTCGTCGAGCCGCTGGTGCTCGAGCCACGTGAGGATCCAGGGCTCGGTGGCGTCGAGGCGCCTCGTCCACTCCTCGCGCCAGCCGTCGCCGTACACGGGCGGCGCCGGGGGCAGCGCGTTCATCGCGATCATGTACGTCGGGTAGTCGATCTGGTCGAGCTGCTTCACGACGCCGCCGTAGTAGTGCACGTCGTCGCCGTAGCGATCGTCGGTGGCGTAGATCGGGATGATCGCCTTCAGCGCGGGCGGGCGTTCCATCGCGATCTGGATGCTGTTGAACCCCGAGTAGGAGTACCCGTACATGCCGATCGTGCCGAGCGACCACGGCTGCGTCGCGAGCCAGTCGATCACGGTCGCCATGTCGGTGCGCTCGATCGCCGGGTACTCGTCGGTCGCGACACCCTCGCTCGACCCGGTGCCGCGCACGTCGACCCGACAGAGCACGTAGCCGGCCTCGGCCAGGCGCACGTACTCGCTGCGGGCGTGACCGGTGACGTCGTCCTTGCGATAGGGAAGCGCCTCGAGCACGGCCGGCCACGGGGCGGCCGTGTCGCCGGCGTCGTCGGGAAGGTAGAGCGTCGCCGCGAGGCGCACGCCGTCGGACATCTCGATGGAAACGTGCTGGCGGTTCGTCATGCCGCGCGGGAGCGTACCGACGGCGGGCCTGCGCTCGCTCGCAGCCGATGCGGGAGCGCGAGACCGCCGGTCACGTCCAGCCGCGGAACCAGACGCGCGCCTTCCACATGGTGTCGCTGATGCGCCCCGCTGTGAGGATCGGCCACATCCATAGGAACAGCCCGACCGCCGCGGCGAAGTAGCCCCAGACGAGTGGCAGGTAGGGCTTGCGCCGGGAGATCGCGGGCTCGCCCGTGTCGGGGTCGAGCGCGACCTCGCCGGTGTCGCGGTCGCGGATCACGAGGTAGGCCGCAGCCAGGTCGCGCATCGCGTAGACGCCGGCGAGCGCCATGAACGGCGTGAGCGGCAACGCGTAGAAGAAGAACTGCGGACGAGCGACCAGGTACCACGGCAGGTACAGCCCCGCGAAGGCCACGGTGATGAACCCGGGGGTCCAGTCGCGTTTGCGCCACCACGCCCACGCGCAGTAGGGGATCGTCCACACCGTGCCCCAGAAGAGCACCGGGTTGCCGATCGCGAGGATCTGGCGGATGTCGGGCCCGAGGTCGTCCACGAAGTAGCTCACCGGCCGCAGCATCGGGATCCACGTCCACACCTCCGAGTAGTAGCCGTGCGTCGGAGTGAACGTGCCCGTCTTCGTGTCGAGCTTGGTGGTGCGCAGATCGCGGTGGTACTCGATCATGTCGCGGTGCTGCTGGATCCAATCGCCGAACCCTGCTTGGAAGTGCACGAACCAGGGGATCCACGTGATCGCGTAGGCCACGAACGGCACGATGCCGAGCGCGACGACGATGCCGAGCGACTCCAGACCCAGCGTGCGTCGGATCGCGGTCGAGCGGTCCTGGTCGCCGCGCCGGCGCCGCGAGACCTCCCACAGGAAGCTGAGCGCGACCGCGGCCGGGATCGCCATCGCCCCCGACCACTTGACGGCCGTTGCGGCCCCGAACGCCCCGCCCGCGGCGATGCGCCACGGCCGGAAGAACGGGGACGGCACGCGGACGGGGGTGGGAGGCGGTTCGACGCCGGCCTCATCGTCCGACGCGACCGGCGTCGCCACGTCGGCCCCCTCGACCGGCGTCGCCGCTGCGAGCGCGGCGTCGGTGCGCCGGTCGATCCATCGCCGGTCGCAGAGCAGCAGCAGGAACCCGAGGGCCACCCAGAACACCAGGTGGATGTCGAGCAGGGCCGCTCGGGAGTGCACCACGTTCAGGCCGTCGACCGAGATGAGCAGACCGGCGGCGAACGTCCACACGGGCTTGCCGAACAGCAACTGGGCCATGAGCGCCGTGAACACCGCGACGCCGATGCCCGCGAGCGCCGACGTGAACCGCCACCCGAACGAGCTCATCGAGAACAGCTCGATGCCGAGTCCGATCGTGAGCTTGCCGAGCGGGGGATGCACCCACGAGCCCATGTCCCACTCGTTCTCGACCCAGTACGTCTCGTCGCCTGGCTTCACCAGGCAGGCCTGGTCGGATGCGCTCGTCACCTGCACGCATCCGGCCTTCGCGTAGTAGACCTCGTCGAAGACCAGCTCCTTCGGATCGTCGATCGCCGCGAACCGGATCACTCCGGCGACCGCTGCCACGGCGATCACGGCGACCGCGGGGCGGTTGAGGCGATGGCGCAGGGAAGGCATCGGCCAAGCGTACCGGCGACCGGTGAACGCACGGGTGGCGGGGTCACCGACCTGTGGGCCGGTCCGCGAGGCGCACGACGAACTGACACCCTTGGAAGACGTCGGTGATCGAGGCGGTCTTGTTGTCGACGAGCCCGGCAGCCAACCCGTGGCCCTGCACGACCGAGAACGTGAGGTCGGTCTCGACCTTCGACGCCTTCTTCGGCCACGCGACCCAGAGCCTTCCGTTCGGCTCGAGCGCCCGCTGCAGAGGGGCGAACCCGCGCACGAGCTGCCGGCGCTCGGTGACGAACAGCACGGCCACGTCGATGCCCTTCGTCGCCCTCGAGAGGAAGTCGACCTCCACGGGAAGCGGCACCGTGGACCCGAGCGCCTCGTCGAACCCGTCGGGGGCGCGGATCACCACGACCCGCGACCCCTGCCTGATGCCGAGCTTCTTCCACAAGGGGGTCGCGGAGTAGTCCTTGTGTCCCTGGGCCATCGTCGCCTCGTCGTATCCGGTTCGTGACCTTCCGCCCGTGGGCGCTGATCGCACATCGTGCCACCCTGGACGCATGGGCGGAACCCTCTGGCTCGTCGCGACGCCGATCGGCAACCTCGGTGATCTGTCCACGCGCGCCCGCGAGGTATTCGGACAGGTCGACCTCGTCGCGTGCGAGGACACACGCCGCACGGGTCGCCTGCTCGCGGGACTCGGCGTCAAGGTGCCGCTCGTCTCTTACTTCGAGGGGAACGAGCGGGAACGCGTGGGGGAGCTGCTCGCGCGGCTCGCCGACGGCGACGACGTCGCGCTCGTGAGCGACGGGGGAACGCCGGCCGTCTCCGACCCCGGCTACCGGCTCGTGCGGGCCTGTATCGACGCCGGCATCGAGGTCCAGGTCGTGCCGGGGCCGTCGGCGGCGATCGCCGCACTCGTCGTGTCGGGCCTGCCGACCGACCGATTCGTGTTCGAGGGCTTCCTGCCGAGGAAGCAGGGCGAACGCGTGCGGCGTCTCGAGGGGCTGCGGCACGAGCCGCGCACGATGGTCGTGTTCGAATCCCCGCTGCGCGTGCAGACCCTGTTGCGGGACGTGCTCGTGGTGATCGGCGACCGCGACATGGCGGTCGTGCGCGAGCTCACGAAGCTGCACGAGCAGGTCGTTCGCGGGCGGGTGAGCCAGGTGCTCGCCCGGCTCGGCGAGAGCGAGCTGAAGGGTGAGGTCGTGGTCGTCATCGGCGGCGAACGGACCCGGCCGACGCCGGACATGTCGGCGTGCGCCGACGAGGCGCGCGAGCTCGTCGCGGGCGGCATGCGCAAGCGTGATGCCGCGCATGCCGTCGCCGACCGGCACGGCGTGAGCGTCAACGATCTCTACCGAGCGCTCCTCGACGCCTGAGCGGCGCGACTCGCGGGTAGTCTCCCGCCCGATGGACGAGGCATTCATTCGAGCGATGACCGACGGCTACTCCTTCGACGAGCCGTCGTTGCTGCTCGGCGCGCCCATGACGGCCGGCGAGGTCGCCGCCGGTGCGAAGGTGCGGTTCCCGCTGTCGATGGTGAATCGTCACGGGCTCGTCGCCGGCGCGACCGGCACGGGCAAGACGAAGACCCTGCAGATCCTCGCGGGCCAGCTGTCCGACGCGGGCGTGCCGGTGTTCGTGAGCGACGTGAAGGGTGACCTCACGGGCATCTCGCAGCCCGGCGATGCAACCGCCGCGCCCATCGTCGAGCGATCGCAGCAGCTCGCCATCACGTACGAGCCGCGCGCTCACCCGGTCGAGCTGCTCTCGCTGTCGGGTGCGCTCGGTGCGCAGGTGCGGGCGACGGTCTCGTCGTTCGGTCCGATCCTGCTCGGCAAGGTGCTCGACCTCAACAAGACGCAGGTCTCGGTGCTCACGCTCGTCTTCGCGTACTGCGATGACGAGCGCCTTCCGCTGCTCGATCTCGCCGATCTGCGCACGACGCTCAAGTTCCTGGCCTCGGATGAGGGCGAGTCCGCCCTCGAGGAGTACGGCGGCTTCTCGAAGGCAACGATCGGCGTGCTGCTGCGCTCGATCGTCGAGCTGGAAGCCGCGGGCGCTGAGGCGTTCTTCGGGGAGCCGGAGTTCGACGTGCACGATCTGATGCGCACCTCGTCCGACGGTCGAGGCATCGTGTCGCTGCTCGAGCTCGCAGACGTCATGGACCGCCCGCGCCTGTTCTCGACGTTCATGCTGTGGATGCTCGCCCAGCTCTACGCACAGCTTCCCGAGGAAGGCGACCTGCCGAAACCGAAGCTCGCGTTCTTCTTCGACGAGGCGCACCTGTTGTTCGACGATGCCAGTGATGCCCTGATGGACCAGATCGAGCTCACCGCGCGCCTGATCCGATCGAAGGGCGTCGGCGTGTACTTCGTCACCCAGGCGCCGACCGACGTGCCCGCGTCGGTGCTCTCCCAGCTCGGCAACCGGGTGCAGCACGCGCTCCGTTCGCACACGCCCGACGACGAGACCAACCTGCGGAAGACGGTCCGCACGTTCCCGAAGAGCGTGCACTACGACGTCAGGGAGACGCTCACGACGCTCGGCATCGGCGAGGCGTTCGTCACGGTGCTCTCGCCCGACGGCGTGCCCACGCCCCTCGCGGCGACGCGACTCGTACCGCCCGACTCGCTCATGGACGCCGTCGACGACGCGACCCGGGCTCGTCTGATCGCGGACGGCTCGCTGCGAGAGCGGTATTCGCAGGCCGTCGACCGTGAGAGCGCTCACGAGTTGATCACCGCCCGGTTGCACGGCGCCGCGGAAGCGGTCGAACAGAGGGGCTCGCCGGCCACGTCTGACGCTCCTTCCGCGGGCACCCCGCTCCCACCGCCCCCGCCGACCCCACCGGAGACCGGTTCTGGGCAGAAGCCG
>DASVGA010000326.1:0-6695 GCA_036379795.1 Actinomycetota bacterium
CCTTGCCCGTGAGCCCCTGCACCGCGAGCCGGGTCTGCTCGCCGACGAGGATGCTCACGCCGCCCGTCCGTTCGCCGAGGAAGCCGCTAGCTCGGCCGCCTCGGGCATGGTCGCCGCCGACACGATGCGAGGGTGCGCGGCTGCCTCGAGGATCGCGCGGCCCTCGGCGGCGTTCGTGCCGTCGAGCCGCACCACGAGCGGCACGGTGGCCTCGACCCGCTCGAGCGCGTCGAGCACGCCCCGAGCGACCAGGTCGCACCTGGTGATGCCCCCGAAGATGTTGATGAGCACCGCCCGCACCGAGGGATCCGACAGCACCACCTCGAGCGAGGTCGCCATCTGGTCGGCGCTCGCCCCGCCACCCACGTCGAGGAAGTTCGCCGCCTTCGCGCCCGCCTGCGCCACCAGGTCGAGCGTCGACATCACGAGGCCGGCCCCGTTGCCGATGATGCCGACGCTGCCGTCGAGCTTGACGTATTGCAGGCCCTTCTCGTTCGCTCTCGCCTGCACCTCGTCGATCAGGAACGCATCGGCGTACGCCTCGACCTCGGGATGGCGGAACAGCGCGTTGTCGTCGACCGTGACCTTCGCATCGAGCGCTACGACCGATCCGTCGTCGAGCTGCACGAGCGGGTTGACCTCGACGAGGGTCGCGTCACGTTCCTGGATCAGCTGGTACATGCGTCGCAGCACGTCGGCCGCACCCTCGCGCGCGCCGGCCGGCAACGTGCCGACGAGCTCGCGCACGTGGAAGGCGCGCAGACCGAGCATCGCGTCGATGTGCACACGGCGGAGCGCCTGGAGCCTCGTGCGTGCGAGCTCCTCGATGTCGACGCCGCCCTCGGCCGTCATCATCGCCAGGTAGTCGCCGGTGGAACGATCGAGCAGCATCGACGTGTAGAACTCGTGCGCGATGGGCAGCAGCTCCTCGACCAGCACCTGCGTCACCCGATGACCCTTGAAGTCCGAGCCGAGCATGCGCGCGGCTTCCTCGGCGGCGCGTTCCGGCGAGTCGACGAGCACGACGCCCCCGCCCTTGCCGCGCCCGCCCACCTGGACCTGCACCTTCACGACGCTGCGGCCACCCAGCTCTCGCGTGGCGTCGGCTGCTTCGTCGGACGACTGCGCAACGATGCCGCGGGGCGTCACGATGCCCTGGGCCCGGAAGAGCTCCTTGCCTTGGTGCTCGTACAGGTCCATGGAGCCCCCGGGTCTCGATCGGTGGTCTGAGCCGGACTAGTTGTCGGGCGACGGATCCTCGAGGTGCTCCCGAAGCCACGACGCGATGTCGCCAGTGTTCGCGCCGGGCGTGAAGATCTCGGCGATGCCGGCTTCCTTTAAGATAGGGATATCGTCGACCGGGATCACGCCGCCCCCGAACACGAGGATGTCGCCGGCTCCTCGCTCGCGCAGTTGGGTCACCACCTTCGGGAACAGCGTCATGTGCGCCCCGGAATGGCTCGAGAGCCCCACGGCGTCGGCGTCCTCCTGGATCGCGGTCTCGGCGATCTGCTCGGCGGTCTGGTGCAGGCCCGTGTAGATCACCTCGAACCCGGCATCGCGCAGGGCACGTGCGACCACCTTCGCCCCACGGTCATGCCCTTCGAGGCCCGGTTTCGCCACGAAGATGCGATAGGTGGCCGCCATCGCGGCTGAGTGTAGCGAGGGGGCGCGCTCCCGGCTTGCCGCGCGGGGTGCCACAGGCAGAGTATCCACGCATGCGCAGCCCCGAGACCCGGTACGCGAAGGCCGCCGACGGCGTGCACATCGCCTACCAGTGCGTGGGCGACGGGCCGGTCGACATGGTCTTCGTGATGGGGTGGGTCACCAACATCGAGACGATGTGGGAGGAGCCCGACTTCGCTCGGTTCCTCGACCGCCTCAGCACGTTCTCGAGACTGATCCTGTTCGACAAACGCGGTGTGGGGCTCTCGGACAGGGTGCCCGACGACCGCCTCCCGAACCTCGAGACCCGCATGGACGACGTGCGCGCCGTGATGGACGCCGTCGGGTCCGAACGCGCGGTGGTCTTCGGGGTCTCCGAGGGCGGGCCGATGTCGATGCTGTTCGCCGCGACCTACCCGCAGCGCACGGTTGCGCTGGCGCTCTACGGCACCGCGGCCGACTTCACGATCCGAGCACCTGCATACAAGGACGATGAGGCGGACTACCTCGCCCGGATGGAGTCAGCATGGGGCACGGAGGAGTTCGCCCGGCACGAGATCGAGGCATGGGGCGCGCCGGGCTTCGAGCACGACGATCGGCTGATCACCTGGCTCGCCTCCTACATGCGGAGATCGGCGAGTCCGTCGGCCGCCATCGCGCTCGAGCACATGAACCGCGAGATCAACGCCACCCACGCGCTCGCGTCGATCCACGTGCCGACGCTCGTGATCGCGAGGACGGAGGATCTCGACTTCCCCGTCGAGGAGAGCAGGCGCGCGGCCGACCTGATCGCCGGGTCGAGGTTCGTGGAGCTGCCGGGCCGCGTGCACTTCCCCTGGGTCGGACCACAGGACGACATCCTCGACGAGGTCGAGCGCTTCGTCGTGGAGCTCGGCGAGATGGAAGCCGGACTCGACCGCGCCCTCGCCACCGTGCTGTTCACCGATGTCGTGGGGTCGACCGAGAAAGCGGTGGCGCTCGGGGACCGTGCCTGGAAGGAGCTGGTGGAGCAGCACCATCGCCGCGTGCGTGGGCAGCTCGCCCGGTTCCGTGGCGTCGAGGTCGACACGGCGGGAGACGGGTTCTTCGCCACGTTCGACGGACCGGCACGAGCAGTGCGGTGCGCGGAAGCGATCGTCGCCGCGGTTGCCCCGCTCGGCCTCGAGGTTCGAGCGGGCGTGCACACGGGCGAAGTGGAGACGATCGACGGCAAGGTCGGAGGCATGGCCGTCGTGATCGGCGCCCGGGTAGGAGCGAAGGCCGGTGCTTCGGAAGTGCTCGTCTCGCAGACCGTGAGGGATCTCGTGGCGGGGTCCGGCTTGACGTTCGAGGAAGCGGGCGAGCACGAGCTGAAGGGCATACCGGATCGCTGGCGGCTCTACCGGGTGACGTCATGACCCAGGCCCCCGAGACACGGTACGCACGCGCGGCGGACGGGATCCACGTGGGCTACCAGGTGGTTGGTGCTGGTCCTGTGGACATGGTGTTCGTCCCGTACGACTACTCCAACATCGAAGCCGCCTGGGACTTCCCCCCGTTCGTATCGTTCGTTCGGGGCCTGGCCTCGATCGGCCGAGTGTTGGTCTTCGATCGGCGTGGTAGCGGCACGTCGGACCGTTCGTGGACCGGCGAAGCAGCCACGATCGAAGCACAGATGGACGACATCCGCGCCGTGATGGACGCAGCGTCGTCGGAACGTGCGTTCCTGTTCGGCATCGAGAGCGGCGCGGCGCTCTGCTTCACGTTCGCCGCGACGCACCCGCATCGCACGGCGGGGGTGATCGTGCAGGCGCCGATGATGCGCGGGACACCGGCGCCCGACTACCCCGGGACCTGGAGCAGGGAGATGTACGAGGAGTACTTCGAACGGATCGAGCAGGCCTGGGGCACCGATGTCTTCGTCCGTGAGCTCGTCGAGGGCCTGTCCCCGTCGCTCCGGCACGACGAGACCGTCGTACGGGAGTACGGGAGGCAGCTCCGGCTCTCCGCCAGCCCGGGAGACGCCATCGCCCGCGATCGCGCGGTGATGGAGACCGACGTTCGCCATATCCTCCCTTCCGTCCAGGCGCCCACGCTCGTGTTGCATCGGTCCGGCGACCGCTACACGAAGGTGGCCGAGGGGCGGTACACCGCGGAGCACACACCCGGCGCGCGCTTCGTGGAACTCCCAGGAGAGGACCACGTGTACCCCCTCGACGATCTGGTCCCCCACATCGCGGCGTTCGTCGAGTCGCTCCGCGTCGAGCAGGCGGACTTCGATCGTGTCCTCGCGACGGTGCTGTTCACGGACGTGGTCGACTCCACGGTGCAGGCGGCCACGCTCGGTGATGCCGGATGGCGCGATGTGCGTGCTCGTCATGATCAGATCGTGCGCTCGCAGATCGCCCGGTACCGCGGACGCGAGATCAAGACGATGGGCGATGGATTCCTCGCGACGTTCGATGGGCCGGCCCGCGGGGTGCGCTGCGCGACGGCGGTCGCCGCGGCGGTCGGTCCTCTCGGGATCGAGATACGGGCGGGATTGCACACAGGCGAGGTGGCGATCGAGGGCGATGACGTTGCCGGCCTGGGGGTGGTGATCGGCGCCCGGGTGGGCGCCCTCGCCGGTCCCTCGCAGGTGCTCGTTTCCCAGACGGTCAAGGATCTCGTTGCGGGGAGCGGCCTCGCCTTCGAGGACGCGGGTGAACACGAGTTGAAGGGCGTCCCTGACCGATGGCATCTGTATCGGGTCGTGACATGAGCCTCACCGCCTTGGCGTCGACACGACAGGCGCAGGATGCCCAGATCGGCGTACCCATCGTTGGCGGCTCCGGGTTGCGGTCCCGTGACGACCGGTGAGATCCGCACGATGACCGCCCCCCGGGCCCGGTACGCCTTCAACGGTGACGTCGCCATCGCGTACGGCGTCGTGGGCGATGGGCCCGTCGATCTCGTGTACGTCCAGGGCTTCGTCTCGCACGTCGAGCTGCTGTGGGAATGTCCGCAGGCCGCCGCCTTCTTCGATCGGATCGCCGGCTGGGCTCGGCTGATCGTGATCGACCGTCGCGGCACCGGGATGTCGGATCGATTCTCCGCCGAGGACCTCCCCCCGCTCGAGGACGGGGCGCGCGACATCCTCGCCGTGATGGACGACGCCGGTTCGGACAAGGCATCACTGTTCGGGCATCACGAAGGTGGACAGCTCGCGGCCCTGCTCGCCGCACTCCACCCCGAGCGCGTGCGGACCTTGAGCCTGATGGAGACCGCGATCAACTGGCGGGAGGCGGAAGGCGAACGGGCGAGCGACGCCGACGTCGAGAAGACCGTTCTGGAGTGGCGACGCTCGTTCGGCACCGTCGCGGAGTCCCAACGCCTCTACGAGGTCATGGCACCGTCGCACGCCGGCGACCGCGAGCTCTTCCGCTTCCTCGATCGTCTCCAGCGCTTCGCGGCGAGCCCGAACTCCGCCGTCGGGTTCCTCCGCCTCCTGTTCGAGACCGACATCGCCGGTGCCCTGTCGTCGATCACGGTTCCCACCCAGGTTCTCCACCGCATCGACGACCAGCTCCTCCCGGCAGATGCTGGACATGCCCTCGCGGCGGGGATCCCCGGCGCCGAGCTCGTCGAGCTGCCGGGCGGCGACTGGTGGCCATTCCTCGGCGACACCGAGCCGCTCTTGGCCGCACTCGAGCGCTTCGTGCTCGGGACGACGCCGGTGCTGCCCGGGCGCAAAGGCCGGGCACTCGCGACCGTCCTGTTCACCGACATCGTCGATTCCACGGCACGCAGCGCCGCGATCGGCGACGCCGCGTGGGCGGCCCTTCGACAGCAGCACGACGACGTCGTGCGACAAGCACTGGCCGATCACGGCGGCACGGAGGTGAAGACGATGGGCGACGGCTTCCTCGCGACCTTCGACGGCCCGGCGCGCGGCGTGGAGTGCGCCGTCAGGATCGTGCGAGAGGTTCGAGCGCTCGGGATCGAGATCCGAACGGGGCTGCATACCGGCGAGATCGCGCGCGAACGCGGCGACATCAGTGGCATCGGCGTCGTCATCGCGGCCCGCATCGCGAGCTCGGCGGCGCCTTCCGAACTCCTGGTCTCCCAGACCGTGAAGGATCTCGTCGCAGGAAGTGGCCTCGCCTTCGAAGATGCCGGCGAGCATGAGCTGAAAGGCGTCCCCGACAAGTGGCGGCTCTATCGGGTGATCGCCTAACGCGTGGGTGCCGTGGGGAGTGGACCCCTCACGTCCAGGTAGCGCTCGTTGAAGGCTCTGATCCAGCGTTCCTGCCGGGGATAGAGCCCCGCGGTGTAGAACCTCGACGAGACGCCCCGCTGCACAGCCTCGCACACCTGCCAGTCCTGGTTCGCGACGACGTCACGGAACTCGACCAGCTCGCTCACGCCGGATCCGTCGGCCTCGATCGTCTCGGGTCGCAGCAGGAACTCGCTCACCACCCGGGTGCGATCCGGGGCCTCCGGGATCAGGCGTACCGCGTTCACCGAATCGGAGTGGTAGTTGATGATCAGGTTCGGGAAGACGTAGACCCCGTAGAACGTGCGCACGTCGACCTCGTCGATGCCGGGCAAGGTGGGAAGCCGCGAGGTCCCTGTGAACGTGAACGAGGTGAGACCCTGGCCCATCGAGTTGCCGAGCAGCTGACCGTCTTCCTCGACCTCTCCGCTGCGATACAGCGGCACGATCTTCACGAGCTCGGGATGCACGGTCGGGCAGTGCAGGCACTCATGGTAGTTCTCGACCACGATCTTCCAGTTGGCCCGCACGTCGTACTCGCGCCTCGCGGCCACGCGCAGCTCGCCGAGGCCATAGCGAGCGAGCTCGAGCGGTGAGTCCGGCTGGGCGGCCAGTGCGTCGCGCAGCGGCTCGGTGTCGGGGTCGAGGCTGCAGAACACGAAGCCATCGTGCTCGGCGATCGGCACGGGCCACAGCGCGATGGCATCATGGTCGATGCCGTCGTCCATCCCGACGTTCGGCGAGCCCACGAGCCGTCCGTCGAGGGCGTACGTCCAGGCGTGGTACGGGCACTTGA
>DASVGA010000327.1:0-4259 GCA_036379795.1 Actinomycetota bacterium
CGCGCGTGCCACGAAGTCGAAGGTCGGCAAGCCCCTCTCGCTGATCACGACCTGAGGATTACCGCCCTTTCTCGGCGGATATCCGCCGTTCATAGGCGCCATGCTGATCGCCTGGGCTCCATGCGTACACGGCCGTACGAGATGCTGCCGATCTTCCGCTCGCGGCTTCAAGCCGAGCTGCTCGGGATGATGATCCTCGATCCCGACGCCGTATTCACCGAGTCACAGCTCCGCGATCGCACGGGGGCGGGCGAGACCACTATCCGCCGTCAGCTCCGCGACCTCGAGCACGGGGGGCTGATCGGCTCCGACCGCGTAGGCAGAACGAAGCGGTATCGAGCAGCTGTCGACTCTCCGATCTTCGGTCCGCTTCGTGAGCTGCTGCAGCGAACCATCGGAGTCGAGTCCGGGCTTGCCGACATGCTCGAACGGACTCCAGGGGTCGAAGGCGCAGCCATCTTCGGCTCGTGGGCGTCGGGTGGGCCGGTACGTCCGGAGAGCGACATCGACGTTCTCGTGATCGGTGACGTCGACCCGGGTCGCTTGGCTGATGTCGCCGCGGAGGTCGAACGCGTGGCCGGCAGGGACATCAACATCGTGAGCTACTCGCGCGCTGAGCTCCAGGAGAAGGGCTCCCGCCCGGGATTCGTGGCCGCGATCCTCGAGGGCCCGTCGCGGGCCATCGTCGGGACCATCGACGACTTGCGAACACATCGATGACCGCTCGCGTCGAGCGCGTGCCGTCGGACTTCGAGGAAGCTGACAGGAAGCTCGACCAGGCAGCCCGACATCTCGCCAGCGCTTCGGTCGAGGGTGTCGATCCCGAGAGCGTATCTCCTGTTGTACTCGGCCGTTCACAAGGCCCTTTCGGCTGTCCTGCTCGCCGACGGAAGACGCGTCGGTTCAGGCAGCCGCGGTCATTTGGTGTTGATAACCGAGGCCAAACGCCTCTTCCCACGAAGCGAAGGCCGGCTGCTCGATCACCTCGATCGGGCTCGGAGGAAGCGCAATCGCATCGCGAACGAGACGGACGAGATCGGCGACAGGGAGCTCGAAACGATGCGTCAGAACGCGCAGCAGACGCTCGCTGCCGCGCGTCGCTACGTCGAAACCCGCCGCGCCTGACATCGCGTTCACATCGCGACCCCGGACTCATCGGCCGGCTCGGCGTCTGGATCCGAGTCGGACGAGCCCTCGTCAGCGACGTCCGGCTTCGGACCTCCCCCACTCGATGCGTCGGGGTTGGAGCGGACGGCGAACCACACGAGCAGCGCCGCGCAGATCGTGGCAACCGTCAGCGCGGTCCACTGACTACCGGTGAAGCCGAAGAACCGCTTGTCGATGCGCAGGGCATCCTCGGCGATGCGCGACACGCCGTACCAGAGCCCGAACGTGAGCGTGAGGATGCCCTCGCGGCGCGGCCTGCGCATCAGCACGAAGTACAGCAGGGCGAACAGCACACCGGCGCTCACCATGTCGTAGAGCGCAGTCTGATGCACGCCGACCCCTTGGGCGATCACTCGTCCCGTCTCGTCGATCAGCCGCGCGCTCTCGCGGGTGATCGTCTCGAGGTGCCCGCCCTGCAGGTCGGCGCTGCACAGCTCGTCACGACACGAGAACGGGGGGGCGATCGTGCCGCCCCGGTACTGCCAGGCGAAGAGCCAGCTCGTGGGCTTGCCCAGGTGGTCGGCGATGATCAGGTCGCCGAGCCTGCCGACGGCGATGCCGAGCGCCAGCGACGGCGCAACGGGGTCGGCGACCTGGAAGAAGCGGTACCCCGCGCGCAGCACCCGCGGCACGTTCACGATCACCCCGCCCGCGATGCCGCCGAGCAGGGAGATGCCGCCTTCCCAGATCTTGAGCATGTCGACGAACGAGTCGAACTCCGAGAAGTGACCGATCACGTAGAACACCCGGGCGCCGACGATCGAGCCGATGAGCGACCAGAAGACCACTCCCTGAACGTCATCGGCGGACACGCCCCATCGCGGGGCGATGCGACCGAGCAACCACGCGCCGGTCATGAACCCGATGGCGATGAAGATGCCGTGGGGCGAGATGGCGAACGAGTCCCCGATGCGGAAGCGATCGAGGACGGGCCAGCCGATCTCGGCGACGACGTGCAACACCGGTCGGAGTCTATCGGTGCATGTGGTGACCGCCGGCGCTCACGGTCGCGGGCGGCGGCCGCCCGGTGGCCAGATCGTGGCGACGGCGCGTCCCACCAGGAAGCCGCTCACGACGTCGCTCGGGTAGTGCACCCCGAGGTAGACGCGCGACGTGGCGACCGTGAGGCCGAGCACCCCCAGGGTCGCGCGCGAGGCGGCGCCGAGATGGAGCTCCCGGGCCGCGACCGTCGCGAACGCCGTGAGCACGGCCGGATGGCTGCTCGGCCACGAGGTGCCCATGGGCGGCGCGATCATCGCCCGGGTCACTCCGGGGTCCGCGACGTAGGGCCGAGGCCGGTCCACGAGCGCCTTCAGGCGCTGGCCCGCGATCCACGTGAGACCCGACGCGGCCAGCGCTCGCGCCGCCGGCCGAGGACCCCCCGTGACGGCGAGCACGGCCGCTGCAGCACCGACCCCGTAGAGGGACCCCATCTCGGTGATCCCTGCGAAGAGTCGATCGGCGGCGGCCCCATGCTCCCGGTTCACGGCGGCGAACAGGCCGGCGTCGGCGTCGCGGCCTCGATCCGTGGCGAGCGCGACGTACCCCACGCCGGCGGCGGCCGCCGCGAGGGCAGCGCCCCGCACCAGCGATCCGACCCTCACGCCCGCGCTCGCATCTCGATCTCGCGCTTCTGCGCCAGCACCCCTCGGCGCAGCGCGTACTGCGCGCCGCCCATGGCGTTGAGACCGGTCGCACCGAGCCGACCGAACGGACCGCGGAAGCGGAAGCTCACCTCGTGACGCAGCATCGAGCGATCGAACGGCAGCGATCCGACCGAGGTCGTCACGGTGGCCTCCAGCAGACCGGTGAGCCGCACGACCGATCGCCACGGCGGTTCCCACTCGAGCACGGTGGCATGAACGGTCGTGCGCACCCCCATGAAGCCCATGACCACCTCGTACGAGGCCCCCGCTCTCATGCCGCCTTCCGGGATCCCGACGCGCACGATGTGCTTGTCCCATTGCGGCAGGTTCCGAGGATCGCTCGCGATCTGCCAGGTGTCGTCGGGGGCGGCGTCGACCTCGACGGAGAACTCGACGGTGGTCATACGGTGGCGGCGCTGCCGCTCGTCCAACCCTTCCACCAGACGAGCCGTTCGGGCGTGATGCGCACGAGCGCGCCGGCACCCGGGTGCAGCTGTTGGGCGATCGAGCGTGCGCTCTTGGCGCCCGACCCGAGCCCGTCGAGCACGTAGAACCCGCCGGCTCCCTGCACCATCGCGCCCGCCATGTCGCGGGCGCGCCAGGGGCTCGCCTCGTCGACCGTGAGCGCCACCTGGGCGTCGGGGCCGGCGTCGGCGAGCGCCAACGTCTCGGCAGGAAGCGCGGCGTACAGGGCCGAGGGCTCCGCCACCCACCGCACGGGAACCACCACCGGGGTGCGGGCGCCCGAGATGGTCAGCACGCCGTGGCCGCTGCGCCCGAGCGAGGCGGCCACGTCGGGCGGCAGCGCGCCGAGCGGATCGGCGCCCGTGCTCGACCGTCGGAAGGTGGCATGTCCGTCGGTCTCGCCCCGCCACCTGCCGCGGCCTTCCTGTACACCGTCGTCGTCGAGCAGCGCCGTGCGCTCGAGGTCGATGCCGACGAAGACGCGACCGGGAGGCGTCCATGCGAGCGGTACCTGGTGCGCGTCGAATGCGTAGCCGGCGAAGAACCGCGCGTTCTTCTTGCTGAACCGGCCGGTGGCGCGCGCGATCGACGTAGCGCCCGCCACCGCCGCGCCCCAGGTGTTGCGATCGAGCGCGTCGTAGGTCTTCACCGTCCCGGTGAAGCTCACCGCGAGCTCGCCGAGACGCACGAGCCCCGCGACGGTGGGGTCGGCCTTCCATGCGCGGGTCTTGACCGAGCCGCGCGACGTCGTGAGCCAGATCCGTCCGCCCGAGTACGCGAAGACCAGGGGTGTGCAATGGGGACCCCTCGGGGTCGACGCGGCGACCGCACAGAAGGGGCCGTCTTCCAGCACCTGCTGTACCGCCGTCGACAGGAAGCTCACCGGGCAGTCCCTTCCTCGATCGCCGGGCGCGCGGCGCCCGGAGGGAGCGCGAGCATCAGCCCGGTCCACAGGATATGGCTCGCAGCGCTCGCGAGCAC
>DASVGA010000328.1:0-2493 GCA_036379795.1 Actinomycetota bacterium
CCTCGAGCGCGACCTGCACGGCTCGCTCCGACGCCGCGAGCAGGCACGCCGCCGCGGCGGCCGAATGCCGTCGATCGGGCTCGCGATCGAATCGGGCGGCGACGTCGTAGGCGTAGGCGCGCGACGATTCCAGGGAGACGAACATGTCGGCGAGCTTCCCCTGCATGAGCTCGAACGAGCCGATCGGCACGCCGAACTGACGTCGTTCCCGAACGTAGGGAAGCACGAGGTCGAGCGCCGCCTGCATGATGCCGATCGGGCCTCCCGAGAGCACCACCCGCTCGGAGTCGAGTCCCGACATCAGCACGCGCGTGCCTCGATGCGCCTCGCCGAGCACGTGATCGTCGGAAATCTCGCAGTCGCGGAAGAGGATCTCAGCGGTCGGCGATCCGCGCATGCCGAGCTTGTCCATCTTCGGGGAGACGCTGAACCCGGCCATGTCGCGCTCGATCACGAAGGCCGTGACCGCCTGCTCGCCGTCGCCGTCTGGAGTCGTGCGCATGTAGACGATCAGCACGTCGGCCTCGGGGCCGTTCGTGATCCACATCTTCGATCCGTTCGCGACCCAGCCGCTGTCGGCGCGTTCCGCCCGGCACGACATCGAACCGATCACGTCGGAGCCAGCGTCGGCCTCGCTCATCGCGAGCGCTCCCACGTGCTCGCCGGTGAGCAGCTTCGGCAACCAGCGCGCGCGCTGCTCCCCGGTGCCGTTGGCCCACAGGTTGTGCACGCACAGGTTGGAATGCGCCGCGTACGACATGCCCATCGCGGCCGAGGCCCGCGAGAGCTCCTCGACGACCACGAGATGTTCGAGGAAACCGAGCCCGGCGCCCCCATCTTCCTCGGGCACGGTCGGACCCATCACACCGAGCTCCCCCAATTGCGGCCAGAGCCACCGAGGGAAGGTGTCGTCGCGGTCGATCTGCTCCGCCTTCGGCGCCAGCTCGCGGTCGGCGAACGCGCGAACCGTCTCACGGAGCTCCTCCACGGAGATGCGGTCACCCATGGGCTACACGCTACGCCCGCGAGACATCGAGGGTCGTGAACAGAGAGCTTCCAGCCCGGAGAGGGACCCCCCTGTCCGGGGGTGCAGGCTCATGTCATCGACGATGCCAGGCCTACGAGCAAGGCCAGGCCAGCGGCCAGCAGCGCTGCAAGGGCGGTCCCTACCCCTATCGCCAGCCACGGGATGCCGGGGGGCTCGTAGCCCCGTCGACGTTGACGCGCCCGATGGACCGTGACGGTGGTGAGGCGCTCCCACGCGCCCGCCCCCACGTACCGCGCCCACGGCTGCGATTCGAAGGAGAGATCGGGAGGATCCTGGAGCGGGTGGGGCTGCCCGACCGTGGGGATACCCTCGTCAGCGTCTCGATCGGTCACCCATGCCGGCGCCGGAGCATCATCTTTCGTCACGACTCCCACGCTCCTACACGCGTTCCGGTCGAGCGAGCCCACCGTCATCGATCATCGGCTGATTTCCGCCGGACCACAAGGCCGATCCCATGAGGAAGCCGGCAGCCATCCCCGCCGACATGAGCTCGGGATGATGACATGCTCCCCCGCCCCGTTGGGACCATACGCGCCTCGATGGGCGCCTCACGGTGTCGCGCCGACCACGGACAGCGGCAGTATGGTGCTGGCGATGACGCGGCTCGCCACGCACGTCGATCCGACCTCACAGGGGTTCGCGGACAACGAACGGGCGATGCGCGGGCTCGTCGAGGAGCTGAAGGCGAAGCTCGAGGCCGCTCGCGCGGGCGGGGGCGAGACCGCGACCGAGCGTCACCGCGCGCGCGGCAAGCTCACGGCGCGCGAGCGCATCGAACGGCTCGTCGACCGGG
The DNA here is from genome assembly GCA_036379795.1 of Actinomycetota bacterium. Classification (GTDB taxonomy): domain Bacteria; phylum Actinomycetota; class UBA4738; order UBA4738; family HRBIN12; genus JAOUEA01. Next base: position 1,842 of record DASVGA010000328.1, read on the forward strand.
GCGCCGCCTTCCTCGAGCTCTCGGCGCTCGCCGCCTGCGACATGTACGAGGGCGAGGCGCCGGGCGCCGGCATCGTGACCGGCATCGGTCCTATCCACGGCTCGCCGTGCGTGATCGTCGCGAACGACGCCACGGTGAAGGGCGGCACCTACTTCCCGATGACGGTCAAGAAGCATCTGCGCGCGCAGGAGATCGCGATGCAGAACCGGCTTCCCTGCGTGTACCTGGTCGACTCGGGCGGCGCGTACCTGCCGCTGCAGGCCGACGTCTTCCCCGACCGGGAGCACTTCGGGCGCATCTTCTACAACCAGGCGCGCATGTCGGCGGCGGGCATCCCACAGATCGCGGCGGTGATGGGGTCGTGCACCGCCGGCGGCGCCTACGTGCCGGCGATGTCGGACGAGACGGTGATCGTGCGCGGAACCGGCACGATCTTCCTCGGAGGGCCGCCGCTCGTGAAGGCTGCGACCGGCGAGGACGTCGACCCCGAGGAGCTCGGCGGCGCCGACGTGCACACCCGCACGAGCGGCGTGGCCGACCACGAGGCGGCCGACGACGAACATGCGCTTCGCATCGTGCGGGAGATCGTCGCGCACCTGAACCTGCCGGCGGTGCGTGCCTGGGAGATCGCCGAGGCCGAGGAGCCCGCGAT
>DASVGA010000329.1:0-2644 GCA_036379795.1 Actinomycetota bacterium
GTTATCGGGTCGGAGATCGCCTTGGCGCTCGGGGACCTGGAGTGGGCAACGCATCGACGTGACGAGGCGGAACCGCACCTTGAAGGAGGCAAACACCCCCCGGATGCGGGGCGTTGACGCCGATGCTCACCCAAGGAGCTGACGAGGGCTGGGGCGATGCGGACTACTCGACGGCGCTCGAGGTGGTGCTCGGACACCGGCGACGTGAGTAACGTTCTTGGACATCGGTGGCGGCTCGATGCTGGCTCATGATCTGTTCCCCGTCGTGCGAGATGAGAAGGCTCCCGGGCTCGGCGACGAACCACACCGCAGATCCGACTGCGATCTCGCCGACGGTGTAGCGGAAGACCCCCTGCCCCCGGTCGAGGTACGCCGTCACAAGGTAGGCATCAGCGAGGCTGTACCCCGACCGCTGGAGCCAGCCGGCGATGGAGACGACGCGCCGGGCGTCGATCGGTCCCTCCGACGCGACCGGGGACTACTGGCCGGCAGACGCCGATCGCCTCAGGCACTCGTCACACACTCCGGCGGCTTTGGCGGCGGGTTCTGCGCAAAGGCGGCAATGCACGTAGGCGCGCAAGGCGTCGATGAGTTCATGCTCGCCTACGAGGTGATCTCGACGTCTCCAAGGGTGAGCGTCGCAGCTGTCATCGAAGAACCCTACCGAGTGCATCTTCATCAGGCTGCCTGCTCCGGGAGTCGATCGAGTTCAGGTCGAAGAGCCGTTAGCCTGCCGCGCCTGATCGGTCCTGTTCGCGGGCGCTTCGAGAGACGATCTGTGGCGAAGCGCGGCAATCCGGGTCCGCTGTAAGACAGGCTAGATCGGTGCCCCCGGCAGTGTCTGGTTTCACGACATAGTTCGCACCTGTCGCGCGACATCGTTCACACCTCACGACGAAGGGGTGTGCGATGTCGCTTGCCAGGCTGGTGGTCACCGCGGTCGTGGTCGAGGGTCGTTCCAAGAGCGAGGTGGCTCGTGACTATGGCGTGAGCCGACGGTGGGTCCAGGAGCTCTGCCGGCGCTTCTCGGTCGAGGGCGAGGCAGGGCTCGAGCCGAGGTCGCGTCGGCCCCGCGGGAGCCCGCGAAGGACACCCGTGGAGCTCGAGGACGAGATCGTGGAGCTCCGCAAAGACCTCCTCGATTCCGGGTTCGATGCCGGCGCGCAGACGATCAGGGTCCACCTGGCGCGCCGCCACGGTGAGCAGGCCGTCCCTTCGGTCGCGACGATCTGGCGGATCTTGAGCCGGCGAGGGTTCGTCACCCCGCAGCCCCAGAAGCGGCCGAGGAGCTCGTTCGTGCGGTTCTCCGCCGAGATGCCGAACGAGCGATGGCAGGCCGACATCACCCACTGGAAGCTCTGGGATGGGACCGAGGTCGAGATCTTGAACGTGATCGACGACCACTCCCGGCTGCTGGTCGCATCCGATACCCGTGGGATCTTCAAGGCGGCCGACGTGGTCGCGAGCTTCCATGGAGCCGCTGCGGTCCACGGGTTCTGCGCCTCGCTGCTGACCGACAACGGGGCGGTGTTCACCGCGGCGCCGCGTGGGGGGCGGTGCGCGATCGAGCTCGAGTGCGCGAGGCTCGGGATCGGTGTCGTGCACTCGCGGCCGTACCACCCGCAGACCTGCGGCAAGGTCGAGCGGTTCCACCAGACCCTGAAGCTGTTCCTCGACAAGCAGGATGCTACGGACACGCTCGAAGAGCTCCAGGCACAGCTCGATCGGTTCGGTGACTACTACAACACCGTGAGGCCGCATCGGGCGATCGGCCGGCGCACCCCCGCCGAGGCGTTCGCCGCTCGGCCCAAAGCGACGCCGTCGCTCGCACCTCTCCCGGTGCCGGGCCGGTTCCGGCTGCGCCGGGACAAGGTCGATATCACCGGGGTCGTGACGCTGCGGCACAACTCCCGGCTGCACCACATCGGCATCGGGCGACGGCTCGTCGGCACGAGGGTGCTCGTCCTCGTCGACGGTCTGCAGGTTCGGGTGATCACCGAGGACGGTGAGCTGCTCCGCAGCTTCACCCTCGATCCCTCGAAGGACTACCAGGCGCGCTCGCCAGAGCAGGCCTGAGGTGGAACGATGTCCCGAGACACGTGTGAACGATGTCTCGAGACATCACAATCGTGCCCCCGGCAGGATTCGAACCTGCGCTTCCGGCTCCGGAGGCCGGCGCTCTATCCCCTGAGCTACGGGGGCGACGAGCGCGAGTCTAACAACCGCCTCTCGCGGATCCGCCGCGGACAGAAGCCGCGGGCCCGGTGGGTATCCTCCCTCGATGCGGGAGCCCGATGCGCACGTGCTGATCGCCGACGACGATCCGGTGATCGTGCGCCTGCTCGAGTTGAACTTCCGCTTCGCCGGCTTCCGGGTCTCGACGGCGACGCGTGGCGACACCGCGGTCGAGCAGGCGCTCGACCTCGAGCCCGACGCGATCGTGATCGACGTGAGCATGCCCGGCATCGACGGATACGAGGCGTGCCGGAGACTGCGACGCGAGCACGGCATGACGATGCCGATCGTGATGCTCACCGCGCACGACGAGGACGCGGAACGCGCAGCCGACCTGGGCATCGCCGCCTACGTCACGAAGCCGTTCGACCCGGAGTCGCTCGTGGCCGTCGTGCGGTCGGCGCTCGTC
>DASVGA010000330.1:0-2992 GCA_036379795.1 Actinomycetota bacterium
GATGTTGGTAAGGACGGCGACGTGAGCTTCCTGCCCGACATCGATCGCACGCGCGTGCCCGAGCACGTCGCGATCGTGATGGACGGCAACGGCCGGTGGGCCGAGCAGCGCGGGCTGCCCCGCACCGAGGGTCACGGCGCCGGCGAGGACGCCCTGTGGGACACGGTCAACGGCGCCGACGAGGTGGGCGTGCGCTGGCTCACCGTCTACGCGTTCAGCACCGAGAACTGGAAGCGCCCCCAGCCCGAGGTGCGCTACCTCATGAACTTCAACCGTGAGCTGCTGCGCCGCCGCCGCGACGAGCTCGACGAGATGAACGTGCGCATCCGGTGGAGCGGCCGCCGCGACTGGCGTATGCCGCGGAGCGTGCTGAAGGAGATGCGCACGAGCGAGGAGCTCACCCGCGACAACACCGGCATGACGCTCACGATCGCTTTCAACTACGGGGGGCGCGCCGAGATCGTCGACGCGGTGAAGGACATCGCCCGCGACGTGCGCGCCGGGAGCCTCAAGCCCGAGAAGGTCGACGAGCGCGAGATCGCCCGGCGGCTGTACCACCCCGACATGCCCGAGCCCGACCTGTTGATCCGAACCAGCGGGGAGGAGCGCATCTCCAACTTCCTGCTCTGGGAGGTCGCCTACTCCGAGCTCTGGTTCACGCCGATGTTCTGGCCCGACTTCACGCGGGAGACCCTGTTCGAGGCGATCCGCGACTTCCAGAAGCGAACCCGTCGGTTCGGGGCCCTCGGCGAAGATCCGCCGGCTTGATCGCGTCGGCGTTCGTGCGGCGGGGGGCGATCGTCGCCGCATCGCTGCTGTACCTCGTCGTGTTCCCTCAGGCTGCGTCGGCCGGCGTCGTCGAGCAGGCGAGCGACGACCGCACGCTGCCCAACGTCGTGCTGATCGTCACCGACGACCAGCGATGGGACACGATCGATCTCATGCCCACCGTCAGCAACCTGCTCGCCGGGCGCGGCACCACCTTCGAGCAGGCGTTCGTGGTGAACCCGCTGTGCTGCCCGAGCCGCGCGAGCATCCTGACGGGCAACTACTCGCACACGACCGGCGTGTACCAGCAAGGTCCGCCGCACGGCGGGTTCGAGGCCTTCGACGATTCCTCGACGCTCGCGACGTGGTTGAGCGGACGCGGGTACGAGACGGGCCTGTTCGGCAAGTACATCGATTCGTATCAGCACGACGCGCTCATCGGATACGTGCCTCCCGGTTGGAGCCGGTGGCAGGCGTTCGTGCACTCCCAGTACGTCGACTACTCCCTGACCCACGATGGAACGATCGTGCGATACGGCGACGAGCCGGCCGACTACGCGACCACGGTGCTGGGCGATGCGGCCGAGGAGTTCATCAGGCAGGCCGACGCCCCGTTCTTCGTGGAGTTCGCGCCTCCTGCGCCGCACGCCCCCGCGGTCGTCGAGGCCCAGTACGCCAAGCAGTTCGCCGACCTTCCGCCGTGGCGACCGCCCAGCTTCAACGAGGCCTCGGTCGAGGACAAGCCCGCGTACATGCGAGCGCTCCCTCCGCTCACGCCGGATCGGATCGCGGCGCTCGACTGGCGGCGCAGGCTGCAGCTCGAGTCGCTCCTGTCGGTCGATCGCGAGGTGGGGGATCTGCTCACGGCGCTGCAGGAGACCGGCCACCTCGACGACACGATCGTGATCTACACCTCCGACAACGGCGTGATGCTCGGTGAGCATCGATGGGACAAGAAGGAGGTTCCGTACGAGGAGAGCATCCGCGTGCCGCTGATCGTGCGCGACGATTCGCTGGCTGTGGGCCCGTCGGTCGACGACCACCTCGTGCTCAACATCGACATCGCTCCGACGATCGCCGAACGGGCCGGTGTCGACGTCGAGACCGACGGCGTGAGCCTGATGCCGTTGCTGCGGCGCGACGCCTCTGTGCCCTGGCGAACTCGCTTCCTGGTCGAGCATCTCGAGCGGACGAACCCGGTGCCGACGTACTGCGCGATCAGGACGGAGCAACACGTGCTCGTGGAGTACGTGACCGGCGAGCGAGAGCTGTACGACCTCGTGGCCGACCCGTACCAGCTCGAGAACGTCGCCGGAACGCCCGCGACGGCGGACCTGCAACGTGCCCTGTCTCGAGACCTTGCGGTCCTGTGCGATCCCCGTCCGCCGGGTCCGGAGACCTCGCGTTCGACCTGGATCGGCGTCGGCCTGCTCACGTCGATCGCCGGCTTGACCGCCGTCACGGCCTTGGCCTCGAGGAGAAGGAAGCGCCCGGGTACGGCCTCCCGGGAGACGGTTACGAGTCGGTGAGCCACAGCAGGATCGCGATCAGGCCGAACATCACGCCCACGATCACGATCCCGAAGCGGGCGATCGAGTCTCCCGTGGCCCATCCGTATGCGGTGGCGAGCAGCAGGCACCCGCTCACCACGGCCACGGCCGACCGCATCGGGATCGGAGCGGCGAGTCGAGGGAACCGGCGAGCGAACCTCATCCTCCGTCCATCGGGCTCGACGTCGATCTTCACCGCCAGCCAGGTCTGGCGAAGGACGAACCCGGCCACGATCGACCACGCGAGGAAGAACCACAGCCCGAACGGGGTCGGCCCGGTCCAGAACAACCCCATGATCAGCGACCCGATGACCCCGCTCGTGACGACGACTCGCCCGGTGGGGCCGAAGGTCGTCGGACTCGCCGCCCAACGAGACGTATGGACATCGTGCCGTGGGATGCCGACGTAGTCACCGTCGTGCAGAGGTGCTCGCGCGGAGAACTCCCTGACCGCCTCGCTGCACTGGTTGCACCATCGGACGTCAGGAGGCAGCGTCGCTCCGCACGATCGGCAGTTCCGGGGCGCAGGCATGCACGGTGTATCGGCACGGATCGCGCCGGGCGTGACCAGGATCGACACCGGTACGATGGCCATCACGCCAGCGGCCGTTCCCAGCGGCCGGGATGAGAGGAGACCCGCACCGATGACCGACCTCATGGAGGCCGTCACCAGC
>DASVGA010000331.1:0-3945 GCA_036379795.1 Actinomycetota bacterium
TGCGGGCTTCCTGTTCGTGAACCTCACGACCGGTGGACCCCGACGAACGCTGGTGGAGTCGCTCACCGACGGCGCGGAGACGATCACGGCGTTCGAGCGGTTCAACATGGACGAGCTGCGCATCGGTGTGCGCCTCACGTACGAGGTCAAGGCGAACTGGAAGATCATCGTCGAGAACTACAACGAGTGTCTGCACTGCCCACAGGTGCACCCCGAGCTCGTGCAGGTGATCCCGCTCTTCCGCTTCGGAGAGGTCTGGGACGAGGAGATCCCCGACGACGGCAACCGCATGATGTCCGGCGCGACGTCGTTCACACCGACCGGCAAGAGCGAGCTACCGACGTTCCCGGGCCTCGAGCCCGACGACCTCGAGATGTACTACGGCACCTACCAGTTCCCGAACCTGCTGCTGAACCTGCACCCGGACTGCGCGATGTACTACATCGGCTACCCGAAGGGACCGAACCACACGACGGTCGTGAGCGAGTTCATGTTCCGACCCGAGACGATCGCCGACCCCGAGCTGTTCAAGCCAGAGCCCACCGTGGAGTTCTGGGACCAGATCTCGAAGCAGGACTGGGACGTCTGCGAGCGGGCGCAGCTGGGCGTGTCGTCCCGGGCGTTCACGCGCGGCGTCTATCCGCGGCAGGATCGCTTCCTCTACTGGTTCAACGAGGAATGGCGGCGCGCGATGGGCCGAGAGGTGCTCGGCTGAGGTCGAGCGTCAACGGCGGCGGCCGACGCCGAGGAACAGGGCGACGGCGAGCGCGGTCAGCACCGCGGCAGCGGCCAGCAGCGGCGTCGCCGAGCTGCCGACGGCGAGATCCGACGTGAGGCGGGCGCCGAGCCGATCGTAGACCTGGCCGAGCTCTCCGGCGCTGGCGGCGGTCGAAGGCGCTCCACCCGTCGTGGCTGCGATCGACCGCAGGAGCTCGGTGTCGCCGCCCTTCGTGCCCGTGTCGTCCTCGACGTCGCCGACGATGGCGACCGTGAACACCGGCACGGTCATCTCGAGGGCGCGGGCCGCCGCCTCGTCGGGCTCGACGACGCTTCCGGTGTCGGCGCCGTCGGAGAGCAGCACGACGGCGGCGGGAAGCTCAGGCTCTGACGCACGCTCGGACTCCACCACGTCGAGCGCTTTAGAGAGACCGTCACCGATCACCGTGCCGCGGCTCGGTGTGAGGCCGTCGATGGTGTCGGCGACGACGGCTCGGTCTTCCCCCGGCTCCGCGACGGTGCTCGCCACACCCGCGAACGTGACGACGCCGACGCGGAACCCCTCGGGGACCTCGTCGAGGAACGACGTGGCGGCCGCCTTGGCCGCCGTGAAGCGGTCGGGCTTCACGTCGGTCGCGAGCATCGAGTCCGAGACGTCGATGGCGAGCACTACCGTGGCCGACCGCTGACCGCGATCGAGTCGCACCTGGGCGAACAGCAGCACCAGGCACGTCGAGGCGCCGAACAGCAGCACGAACGGTGCCGTCTTGCGGATCGCCCCGGCCAGATCGATCGACATCGCGGCGGTGCCGTAGCGCCGTCGCAGGAGCTGGCGGCGCACGACGACGCGCGCGAGCACGGCGGCGACGACCACGACCCACAGGGCCACCCAGGCCGCGAGCAGCGTCTCGCTTCGCATGATGGGGGCATCGGCCGGCGGCGGACGGCGCTCAAGCCGTGCGGCGTATCCTTCGGGCGATGACGATCCCTGAGCAGCTCGCGAACCGTGACCTCGACACGTCGGTCCTCCCGCCCTCGGACCTTCCCGAACGCGCCCGCGTCGTCATCGTGGGTGGCGGCATCATCGGTTCGTCGATCGCGTATCACCTCACCCGTGAAGGCGAGACCGACGTGGTGCTGCTCGAACGAGGCCGGCTCACCAACGGCACGACATGGCACGCAGCGGGCCTCGTGTCGCAGGTGCGCGGTTCGCACGCGCTCACCGCGCTCACGCGCATCAACGCCGAGACCTACGAGCGCTTGCCTGCCGAGACGGGTGTCGAGACGGGGCTCCGTCGCAACGGCGCGGTCACCCTCGCGCGCACCGAGGCGCGCATGCAGGAGACCCTGTACGGCGTCGCGATGGCGAAGGATGCGGGCATCGACGTCGAGGTGCTCGAAGCCCCCCAGGTGAAGGATCTCTGGCCGGCGGCGGTGGTCGAGGACCTCGTGGGGGCCGTGCTCTTCCCGACCGACGGCACGGTGAACCCCGGCGACGCCGCACTGTCGTTCGCGAAGGGAGCGATCGATCGCGGAGCGCGCTACGTGCCGCAGACCGAGGTCACCGGCTTCGTGTTCGCAGACGGCGGCAGGGTGAGCGGGCTCGAGACCTCCCGCGGGGTGATCGGGGCGGAGATCGTCGTGCTCGCCGCCGGTCTCTGGACGAGCGAGCTCGCGCGCGCCGCGGGTGCGAGCGTGGCGCTCTATCCGGCCGAGCACGTCTGGGTCATGACCGAGGAAGCCGACGGCGCCCGCGAGGAAGCCCCGTTCCTGCGGGATCTCGACGCCTTCCTGTACATCAGGCATTACCGCGGCCGCTACCTGATCGGCGCGTTCGAGCCCAACGGCAAGCCGAAGCGTCCGGGCGAGATCGCGACCGACGGATTCGTGGAGTTCGGGCCCGATTGGGACCACTTCGCGCCGGTGCTGCAGGGTGCGCGCGAACGCGTGCCCGAGATCGAGACGATCGGGTTCTCGCACTACCTGCGGGCGCCCGAGAGCTTCACGCCGGACTCGAACTTCCAGCTCGGGTTCGTGCCGGAGGTGCCGGGGCTCTTCGTGGCGGCCGGCTTCAACTCGCAAGGCATCATCTTCGGGCCGGGCGCCGGGATGGCCGCGGCCCAGTGGATCGTCGCCGGGCACGCCACGATGGATCTCGCCGAGGTCGACGTGGCGCGCACCGGCCGGTGGGCGAACCAGCGGGCCTGGCTGCACGAGCGCACGGTCGAGTCGCTCGGCGGTCTCTACGAGATGCACTGGCCGGGCAAGCAGCCGCGCACCGCTCGGGGGGTGCGTCGCATCCCGCTGTACGGGGCGTTCCGCGAGGCCGGCGCTGCCTTCGGACAGGCCGCCGGGTGGGAACGCGCGAACTGGTTCTCGCCGGGCGAGGTCGATCCGCCGGTCGAGCATTCGTTCGATTCGCCGTCGTGGTTCCCGGCGCTTCGTGACGAGGTGCGTGCGACGCGTGAAGGAGTCGCGCTCTACGACCTGTCGACCTACTCGAAGTTCGTGGTGCAGGGGCCGGGTGCGCTCGACGGGTTGCAGCGGCTCGCGACCTCGGACCTCGACGTGCCGGTCGGGCGCATCGCGTACACGATGCTCTGCAACGAGCGCGGCGGCATCGAGATGGATCCGACGGTGACGCGTCTCGGCGACGATCGCTTCCTGGTGCTCGCGCCGACGCTCGCGCAGCGTCACACCGAGATGCTGCTGCGGGCGGGTCTCGGCGCCGGTGCGACGGTCACCGACGTGACGAGCGGCTGGGCGACCCTTCACCTGGCGGGGCCGTCGTCGCGCGAGCTCCTGGCGCGATTGACCGACGAGGATCTCTCGAACGACGGGTGGCCCTTCCTCACCGCCCGCGAGATCGACGTGGCGCGGGCGCGCGCGTGGGCGTTCCGCGTCTCGTTCACGGGTGAACTCGGTTGGGAGCTGAGCGCGCCGACGGAGTTCGTCGCCGACCTCTACGAGCACATCGTGGAAGCCGGCCGCTCCCTCGGGCTCCGTCACGCCGGTGCGTTCGCGTTCGATGCGGCTCGGGTGGAGCGCGGCTTCCGCTCATGGAGTCACGACATCGGCCCGCTCGACAACCCGTTCGCGGCCGGGCTGGGCTTCGCGGTCTCGCGCAAGAAGGCAGCAGACTTCGTCGGGCGTGAGGCGCTCGAGGGGCTTCGCGAGGGGCGGCTCGAGCGGCGGCTGGTCTCGGTGCATGTTCCTGACGCGGTGCTC
>DASVGA010000332.1:0-2128 GCA_036379795.1 Actinomycetota bacterium
GCCGCTGTTCTTCCTCGACTACCTCGCCGTCGGCGCGGTCGTGCCAGAGCGTGTGGCCTCGCTCGTCGAAGGGGTCGCCGAAGGGTGCCGTCGCGCAGGCTGCGCGCTGCTCGGTGGCGAGACCGCCGAGCACCCGGGCACGATGTCCGACGATCAGTTCGACCTGGCCGGCTTCTGCGTCGGCGTCGTCGACGAAGCGGCGTTGCTCGGGCCCTCACGGGTGCGGGAGGGCGACGTGCTGATCGGCCTCGCTTCGAGCGGACTGCACGCCAACGGGTATTCATTGGTGCGCCAGGCACTGCTCGGGCGCTACACGCTCGACGACACGCCGCCCGAACTGCGCGGTCGCACGGTCGCCGACGAGCTTCTGGAACCGTGCGCGATCTACGCGCCGAGCGTGCTCGCGCTCGCGCGCGACGGGCTCGTGCACGCCGCCGCGCACATCACGGGCGGTGGCTACTACGAGAACGTGCCGCGGGCGCTGCCCGCCGGCCTCGGCGCCGAGATCGAGCGGGGGGCCTGGCCCGAGCACGTCGTGTTCGCCCTGGTGCAGGAAGCCGCGAGCGCGACCGACGACGACATGTTCTCGACCTTCAACATGGGTCTTGGCATGGTGCTCGTCGTCGATCCGGCCGAGGCCGAGCATGTCATCACTTCTGCAGCGGCGGAGACGGCCTTCCGCATCGGGCGCGTCATCAACGGTTCGGGGGTGAGGATCGCCTAAACGCGGAGTGTCACAGCTCGTTCGATCACCCCCGACCCAGCCAGTCTCCGTGCAGTGCGGGGAGTCGAGATCCATCGACCCGGGATGTCTCCCATGGTCACTGATGACTAGCACCGACTCATCCATCCGGCCGAGGGTGTGACGGAAGTCCACGACTTCCGGCGGCATGGAAACCGGCCGGGCGTCCGATTCAGGCCCGGCGCCGTTCGGCCGTTGCTCCTCTCACGATGCAGATCGAGAACACGGCGACGACCGTGCCGTCGAGCGTGCTCGTCGTCGACGACGAGCCGCAGGTGGTGTGGGTGCTGCAGTTCAGCCTCGAGGCTGAGGGATACACGACCTACGCGGCCAACAACGGCGCGGAGGCGCTCGCCGAGATCATGGCGCACCACCCCAACCTCATGGTGCTCGACATCATGATGCCCACGATGGACGGCTGGAGCGTGCTCGAGGAGATGATGAAGCTTCCACGTGAGCAACGCCCGCGCGTCGTGATCGTGAGCGCGCTCTCGTCGGTGCGCGATCGCGCGAAGGCAGCCGAGCTCGGCGCCGACGCCTATGTACCCAAGCCGTTCAACGTCGACGAGCTGCTGGAGGTGCTGCAAGGCCTCGAACGCGCCAGCTGACCTGGATCGCTCCGAGGCGGTCGGTAGGCTGCGGGCGGTGACGACCCTTCCCGATACGGCGGATCCGTCAGTGGCCGAGGCCATCCTTGGTGAGGCAGGTCACAACCAGCCAGCCGAGCTCACCCTGCTGATGCACGGCGACGAGTTCGACACATGGAAGGTCGGCGACTCGATGGTCGTCAAGTTCGCCCGCACCGACGAGATCGCCGGCAAGGTCGAGCGTGAACGGGGAGCCACCCCCCTCTTCCGACAGCGCCTCGGCGAGCTCGTGCCGGCTGTCGTCTTCGAGAGCGACCCGGTGTCGTCGTTCCCGTACCCGTTCTTGGGCTGGGAGCCGGCCCGAGGTGTGCAGGCGCAATCGTTGAGCGGGACGTTCGCGGTCCCGCCCCGATCGGCGGTGCCGACACTCGTGGAGCACGTGGCGTTCGTGATCGGATCGATCCACGCGATCCCGACGAGGACTGCACGTGCGCACGGGCTCGAGACCGAGGATGCCTCGGAGGAACGCCCCTTCACGCCAGATGCCGCGACGGTCGAGCGCGTGCGTTCCGTCATCGGCGATGCGATCGAACGATTCCTGGATCAGCCTTCTCCGCCAGGGTTCGCGCGAAGCGTGACGTGTCATCGCGATCTCAAGGGGGAGCACATCTTCCTGTCACCGAGCTTGGACAAGGTGATGTCGCTGATCGACTGGGCTGATGCCTGTGTGACGGATGCGGCACACGACATCGCGGGCATCGCGATCTGTCGGGGACCATCCTTCGCTCGCGCTGTCGTC
>DASVGA010000333.1:0-5659 GCA_036379795.1 Actinomycetota bacterium
GCGATCGCCCTCACGTACGCGTCGTCGGGGTCCCGAGGTACCTGCCCAGCCGCGCCCTTCATGAAGGCATCGAGCGCGGAATCCCATGTGAAGGCAGTTCGCTCCGGGATACCCATGGAGCCGAGGCCCGGTCCGTGCAGGGTGGCGAGGCCCGTGCGCTGGCGGATCGCGATGTGCAGGTTGGTGATGTCGGAGAATCCCATGAGCGCCTTCGGGTTCGCCGCGATCAGGTCGTAATCGATGTGAGGAAGCACCTGCATCGCCCCCGTGCCGCCCCACAGCACCTGGATCACGTCGACCTCCGGGTCGGCGAACAGCGCGTTCAGGTCGGCGGCCCGCTGCTCGGGAGCGCCCGCGACGTAATCGTCCTGGGCCCACACGCCCTCGGTGAGCTTCACGCGGAAGCCGCGCTCTTCCCACCACTCGACGGGGCGTTCGATGTCGCTGCGGTTGTAGTAGGGGCCGCTCGGGGCGCAGACACCGATCGTGCCCCCGGGGGGCAGCGGAGGGCCGAACAGCGTCGCGGCGACGTGCGTCACGTGGTGGGGCCCGCCCATGGCCGACGTGCTCGGCCGGATGGATCGATGCTCGACCGGCCCCGACGACGCATGACGTTCGGTGCTTCCCCCACGATGCCGCGGATTATGCAGGAGCTAGCCCGTTCGCGCTAGTCCCCGTTCCTGGAGACGACTCCGTGCGCTCGACGCACGGTCGCGGTGATGAAGGTGGTCTTCGCTTCGGTGTAGGCCAGGGTGTCTCGAGGATGCGCTTCCGCGAGCTTCCGCTTCAGCTCGGCGTAGGCGGCGGCATCGTCGTCGTGCTCGCGCAGCCAGTCGCGGAACACGAGGTGGCGGCGCTCCCACTCGGAGCCGGCCGTGCATGCGTGGATCTGGAAGCGCCGTTCGCCCTCGACATCGCGGCTGAAGTACTCATGGTCGACATCCCAAGGGTCGAGGACCCACCGATAGCCGAGCGCGGTGATCGGTCCGACGTAGGCGTCACGGGGCGTGAGCGATCGCAGCGAGAGCTGCATGTCGATGACGGGCTTCGCCGCGAGACCCGCGACGGAGGTCGATCCCACGTGATCGATCCTGACGACGAGATCCGCCGGCAGGGCCTCGACGATGCGAGCGGCCTCGGCCTCGAAACGAGCGGGCCACACGGGGTCGGGTTCGGCGATCGCGTACTCACGACCCCGGCCCTCGGCCTCTCCGGGCCGGGTCCTTGACGCGCGGAGCCGGGCGATCGACGTGAGCGCGTCGAACAGCGACTGCTGCGCCGGATCGAGCGCCGCCGTCTCCTCCGGGTGCCACTGCACGCCGAGCATCCACGGTTGCGTCGTCGGATCGTCGGTGTCGCCGACGTCGAGCTCGATCGCCTCGACGAGACCGTCGGGGCTGTGCCCGGTCGCGCGGAGCCGCTCGCCGATCCGGTCGACGCCCTGATGGTGGTGCGACGCACACGTGAGGTCGCCCGACTTCGTCGTCGCGGCAAGGTACGAGTTCGGCTCGGGCGTCACCGCATGCAGCGTCTCCGTGCCCTCGAGCGGCACGCCGTGCTCGAGCAGGCCGGGGATCGCGGGCAGGTGCTGGTGCAGCGTGCCTCCGTACGCCACGTTCATGATCTGCATGCCTCTGCAGATGCAGAGAGCCGGCAGGCGAGCGCGTTCGGCCTCACGCAGCAGTTCGATCTCGAAGGCGTCGCGGTCGGGCTCGACACCGTAGTCGTGCTCGGTGTCGGGCTCGGCCCCGTAGCGCGCGGGGTCGACATCGCCACCACCGACGAGCAGCAGTCCGTCGAACGGCTCGAGCGTGGCACGAGCGTCCCCGGGCTCGCCCGGCGCGACGATGGCCGTGCGGGCGCCCGATCGACGCAGCGCGTCGATGTAGGGCGCAGGCACGCCGTAGCCGCCGTCGGGCCAGCGCGTCACGCGGTCGTGCCCGAGGTGATACGCGACGACGGCCACGAGCGGCCGGTGCTCGTCGGGGCCTTCGCTCATGTGGCCGCGGCGGCGAGCCCGGCGAACCGCATGAACACCTCGCTGCCGCGTTGCACGTGCGCGTCGAGGTATCGGTCGGCCTCGGCGCGGATCGTGTCGGCCGACTTCCCCCACGATGTCTCGAGTGGCCCGTCTTCCTGCTCGAAGCTCTGGAGCCAGAGCTCGAGCTCGTCGCGCACGATCTCGAGGTGGAACTGCAGGCCCCATGTGCGATCGCCGACGCGGTAGGCCTGGTTCGTGACGCGATCGCCCGTCGCGAGCAGGGTCGCCGCGTCGGGCAGCTCGAACGTGTCCATGTGCCACTGGAACTCCATGTCTCCCTCGTTCAGGTGTGAGATCAAGGGATCGTCGGCAGCGGCCGGGGTCGGGTGGATCGGCTCGAAGCCGACCTCGCGCACTGGCGCCTTCATCACCGGGGCGTCGAGCGACCAGGCGAGCATCTGCGCGCCGAAGCAGACACCGAGATACGGCACGCCGCGGTCGATGGCCTCCAGGGTGAGCTCACGGGCGTCTTTGATGAAGGGCTGCTCGTCGGCATGCTCGACGTTGTAGGAGCTGCCGAACAGCACGACCCCACCGACACCGTCGAGGGACGGACGCGGTTCGCCGTCGAGGGCCTCCCAGATCGTCACGGGCATGCCGGCTTCCTCGACCGCTGGAAGCGCCACGCCGAAGGTCTCGACCGGGTCGCATCGAGCGAACAGCATCCGATCCATGCTCCGGAGTTTCGCATACGCCGGGCGGGCCGAGCCGGGAGGGCCGCGTCGCGATGCGCGGTGCTACCTTCGACGGCATGAGCGCCCCGATCGATCCACACGACATGCTCGACATCGACCACCTGCTGACCGACGACGAACGCGCGGTGCGCGACACCGCTCGGGAATGGGTGCGCGGCCGGATCCTTCCCGCTGTCGACGATTGGTTCGAGGCCGGCGAGTTCCCCGCGCGCGAGCTGGCGAAGGAGCTCGGCGAGATGGGCTTCCTCGGCATGCAGCTCGAGGGAGAGGGCATGCTGGGTCTGAACGCCGTTGCCTACGGGCTCGTCGAGCTCGAGCTCGAAGCCGGCGATTCGGGGCTCCGGTCGTTCGTCTCCGTGACGAGCGCTCTGGCCATGTACGCGATCCTCACCTTCGGGAGCGACGAGCAACGCGCCGAGTGGCTTCCACGTCTCGCGAGCGGCGACGCGATCGGATGTTTCGGCCTGAGCGAGCCCGACTCCGGCAGCGACCCGGGGTCGATGCGCACGTTCGCCCGGCGCGACGGCGACGACTGGGTGCTCAACGGCACGAAGATGTGGATCACGAACGGAAGCGTGAGCGACGTCGCGATCGTCTGGGCGAATACCGACGACGGCGTGCGCGGCTTCGCGGTGCCGTGCGACTCGCGGGGGTTCAGCGCGCCCGACATCCACAAGAAGATGTCGCTGCGCGCGAGCGTGACGAGCGAGCTCGTGATGGACGACGTGCGGCTGCCGGCCGACGCGATGCTGCCGGGCGTCGAGGGGCTCAAGGGCCCGCTGTCGTGCCTCAACGAGGCGCGGTTCGGCATCGTGTGGGGCGTCATGGGGGCGGCCCGCGCCTGCTTCGAGTCGGCGCTGAACTACTCGAAGGAGCGCGTGCAGTTCGGCAAGCCGATCGGCGCGTTCCAGCTCACCCAGAAGAAGCTCGCCGACATGGCGCTCGAGATCGAGAAGGGCACGTTGCTCGCCTACCACCTCGGCCGCATGAAGGAAGACGGCCGCCTGCGTCCCGAGCACGTCTCGATCGGCAAGCTCAACAACGCGCGTGAGGCGATCAAGGTCGCGCGCACCTGCCGCGGCATCCTGGGTGCCAACGGCATCACGCTGGAGTACCCGATCATGCGTCACATGACGAACCTCGAGTCCGTGATCACGTACGAAGGGACCGAAGAGGTGCACACCCTGGTGATCGGCGGGTTGCTCACGGGTCACCGCGCCTTCGTCTGAGGCTCGCCGAGCGCTACGGGCCGTTCGTATCGACGGGACCGAGGGTCGAGCGGGCGAGCAGGGTCGCGACGTCGGCGACCTCGGGGCCGGCTTCGCCCGCAGCATTCGAGGCATCGTCGAGCATCACGAGGCAGAACGGGCAGGCGGTGGCGACGACGTCGGCGCCGGTCGCTGCGGCTTCCGCGTAGCGCGTGTCGTTGATGCGGGCGTCGCCGCCCTCTTCCATCCAGAACCTCGCGCCCCCGGCGCCACAGCAGAACGAGCGCTCGCGGTTGCGCGGCATCTCGCCGATCGAGCCGGTGACGGCGTCGAGCACGTCGCGCGGCGCGTCGTACGTGCCGTTGTGGCGCCCGAGGTAGCACGCGTCGTGGTAGGTCACGGCGACCGAGGCGCGTGAGGGGTGCAAGCGACCCTCACTCACGAGGCGGGACAGCAGCTCGGAGTGGTGCACGACCTCATAGGTGCCGCCGTAGTCGGGGTACTCGTTCGCGAGCGTGTTGAAGCAGTGGGCGCAGCTCGCGACGATCGTCGTCACGCCGGCTTCGTTCAACGTCGAGATGTTGCGCTCGGCGAGCGATTGGAACAGGAACTCATGGCCCATGCGCCGCGCGGGGTCACCGCTGCACGACTCCCGTTGACCGAGTACGGCCACGTCGATGCCGGCGGCCTGCAGCAGCCGCACGGTGGACCGTGTGGCCTCGCGAGCACGCTCGTCGAACGCGCCTGCACACCCGACCCAGAACAACACCTCGGGCGCGGGGTCGCCGGGTGCAAGCACCCGTACCTCGAGACCGGACGCCCAATCCATGCGAGCGCTCGCCGGCTGGTTCCAGGGGTTCTCACCCGCGCCCTCGATGCCTCGGAGCAAGGCGCCCGCTTCGTTCGGGAAGCGCGACTCTGCCATCACGAGGTGACGGCGCAGATCGACGATGGTGTCGACGTGCTCGATGTCGACCGGGCACTCGCGCACGCAGGCGCCGCAGGTCACGCAGTCCCAGACGACCTCGTCGGTGACGGCGTTCGGCACGAGCGGCTGCAGCTCGACCGTGCCGGCCGGTGGCGTCGCGACGACGTGGTCGCGCAGCCCCATGATCAACAGCTTCGGGCTGAGCGGTTTCCCCGTGGCCCATGCGGGACAGACGTCCTGGCACCTGCCGCATTCCGTGCACGAGAACAGGTCGAGCGTCTGCTTGCGGGTGAGGTCGGTGGCGACGTTGGCGCCGAACCGCAGCTCCTCCTCGGGTGCGTCGAGGTCGATGCGGAGCGGCTCCAGTCGCCCGCCTGGCCCGGCCTTCGACAGCCAGACGTTCGGCGCCGCCGTGACGATGTGCAGGTGCTTGGAGCCGGGCAGGTAGACGAGGAAGCCGAGCACGAGCAACAGGTGGATCCAGACGAGGGCGCGTTCGGCTCGGCCGAGCGCGGTGGCGCCGAGGCCGTCCAGCGCCGTCGCGAGCCATCCGGAGACGGGACCCTCGACGTCGGTGATCCCGAGCGCGATGCGGGTCGCCTGCCACGCCAGCAACGACACCACGATGGCGGTGATCATGAGCAGGATGCGGTCGGCCTCGCCGAGATGTGACCCGCGGAAGCGGTCGGGGCGTTGCACCTTGCGGATCGCGACGGCGGTCGCGACGCCGGCGAGCACGCCAGCCGCGAAGATGTCGACGACCCACGCGAACGCCGCGGTGTCGCCG
>DASVGA010000334.1:0-2320 GCA_036379795.1 Actinomycetota bacterium
ACGGAGCGTGGGCACGAACAGGTTCGACAGGCGCATTGGGGGCACAGGATACCGGCAGGCCACGGGCCACTCTCGGCGCTCACAGCGCGCACCGTTTCGTTGACGTCGACCCGGTGGCCCGTCACAATCCCGCCATGTCGACGCTCGCCGCTCGCCGGGACTGGTGCGTCACCTCATACGTCCCGGCGCTCGCGCGCGTCTGACCGACCGCTCACCCCAACCGTCAGACACCGTGACCCCGGGAAGCTCCCGGGGTCCTTCGTTTCCCGAGGGAGGACCGTGACACTGCGCATCCAGCCCGACCGCGAGACGTTCGACTCGCTCGCAGCGGCATGGCCGCTGGTGCCGGTCTGGGCCGAGCTGCTGAGCGATGTCTCCACCCCGGTGGGCCTGTTCCCGACGCTCGCCGGCGACGGGCCCGGCCTCGTGCTCGAGTCGGTCGAGCGGTCGGAACGGTGGGGCCGCTATTCGTTCGTAGCGGGCGATCCGGCCGCGGTCGTCGTGGCCGACGCCGACGGGGTGCACGTGCGAGACGCCGTTCGCGATCTGCCGATCGCGGAGACGGCGCCGGCGCCCCGGCAGGCGCTGATCGACATCGCCCGATCGCTGCAGGCGCCACACCTGCCCGACCTGCCTGCCCTGACCGGAGGGCTCGTCGGCTACGTCGCCTACGAGGCGGCCGAGTTGCTCGACGGCCACCCGGTTCCCGATCCTGCCTCGGCGCCCGTGCCACCCATCGCGTTGCTCGTGGTCGACCGCGCGATCGTGTTCGATCACTGGAAGCAGCGACTCCTGCTCGTGGCCCACGTGCCTGCGGGCCACTACGACGAGGGCGTCGACGCCGTGCTGGGTCTGGCCGAGCGGGTCCGCCACGCCGAAGCTCCCGACCTCGCACCCATGCCGAGCGGCGCGTCCGACGTCGACGGCACGCCGAACATGACCGACGAGCGCTACCGCGAGATCGTGCGCTCCTTCAAGGAGCACATCGTCGCCGGCGACATCTTCCAGGGCGTGGCCTCGAGGCGGGTCACGTTCCCTGCCCCCGACGGAGGACTCGCTATCTACCGCCGGTTGCGGGTCGCGAACCCGGCCCCGTACATGTTCTTCCTGCGCATGATGGGGATCGAGCTCGCCGGCTCCTCGCCGGAGCCGCTCGTGCGCGTCGAGCGTGGCCGGGTCTCGACGCGCCCGATCGCCGGCACTCGCCCCCGGGGCGAGACCGAGGTGCGCGATCGCCTGCTCGAGCACGAGCTGCTCGCCGACCCCAAGGAGCGAGCCGAGCACTCGATGCTGGTCGACCTCGCCCGAAACGACCTCGGCCGCGTCTGCGTGGCGGGAAGCGTCGCGCCGACCGAGCTCATGGATGTCGAGCGGTTCACCAAGGTGATGCACATCGTCTCCACGGTGGAGGGCGACCTGCGCGACGACATGCACCCGTTCGACGCCCTCGCGGTGACCTTCCCAGCAGGCACGCTGAGCGGCGCGCCCAAGCGCCGGGCGATGGAGCTGATCGCCTTGCACGAGCCCGACGCGCGCGGCCCCTACGGCGGCGCGGTCGGCTACTGCGCGTTCCAAGGCGACCTCGACTTCTGCATCACGATCCGCACGGCGGTGGTGAAGGGCGGCCAGGCCCATGTGCAGGCCGGCGCCGGCGTCGTGGCCGACTCCGACCCCCAACGCGAGCTCGACGAGACGAAGGCCAAGGCTTCGGCCCTGCTCCCGGCGGTCGCCCCCGCGACGCCCGGCGAGGACGCCTCGGGTAGCCTCGACACGCAGGAGGCCGGCTCGTGATCTTGATCGTCGACCACTACGACTCGTTCACCTACAACCTGGTGCAGCTCGTCGAGACGCTCGGGCACGCGACCGAGGTCGTGAAGAGCGACGCGGCAACCGCCGACGAGCTGGTCGCGCGCCACGCCGACGCGGTGATCCTCTCGCCCGGCCCGGGGCGACCCGAGGCCGCCGGATGCTTCCCCGAGCTACTCCACGTGTTGCCGCCCGAGGTGCCGGTGCTCGGCGTGTGCCTCGGCCACCAGGCCCTCGGCATCGAGTACGGAGGCACGGTCGATCGGACCGAGCCCGTCCACGGCAAGGCATCGACGGTGCATCACGACGGGGGCGGCATCTTCGACGGGGTGCCCGACCCGTTCGAGGCGGGCCGCTATCACTCCCTCGTCGTGGAGCGCGCCGATCTTCCCGACGAGCTCGCCCTGACCGCGTGGACCGACGACGGGCTCGTGATGGGCACACGCCACCGGGAGCTGCCGCGCTACGGCGTGCAGTTCCACCCCGAGAGCATCCTCACCCCCCAGGGCCCGGC
>DASVGA010000335.1:0-2165 GCA_036379795.1 Actinomycetota bacterium
CGCCGGCAGGCGAGGCGATCGGCAAGTTCCTGCGTGCGATGCGCAACGACTTCCCGTACGTGATCGTCGACGCATCGGTCGACTACTCGGACTCGGCGCTGGTCTGCTTCGATCTGTCGGAGCTGATCTGCCTGATCACGAGCCTCGACGTCGTCGGGGTGAAGCACCTGGGCAAGGCGCTCGACACCCTGCTGCAGATCGGCCTGCCGCGCGACCGCTTCCGGGTCGTGCTGAACCGTGCCGACTCGAAGGTGGGTCTGGACTCGAGCGATGTCGAACGGGTCATGAAGGTGCAGGTCGACGCGATGATCCCCTCGAGCCGGCTCGTGCCGACGTCCCTGAACAAGGGGCGGCCGGTCGTGCTGGACGAGCCCTCCTCGGAGGTGGCGGTTGCCGTGCGGCAGCTCGCGGGCAAGTTCGCCGAGATCACCGACACGGCCGACGGCGTCGCTCCCGCGAACGGTGACGGCGGTCGCAAGAAGAAGCGCCGCTTCGCCCGAGCCTGATCGAGAAGGAAACGGAGAGGAGCACCGAGATGTCGCTGGCAGACAGGCTGGCCAAGGCCCAGCAGAAGGACCGGATCGCCGAGGTCCGGACCAAGGTGCAGGAGCGCCTGGTCGAGGTCCTCGGTCCGCGGCTCTACGACTCGACGCTGTCCGACACCGAGCTCGAAGGACTGGTGCATCAGCGCCTGCGGGAGCTGCTCGACGACGAGGAGAGCAGCCTGTCGGCCCAGGAGAAGCTGCTCATCGTGCGCCAGATCGGCGACAGCGTGCTCGGCCTCGGCCCCCTCGAGCCCTACATCCGTGACCCCGAGGTCACGGAGGTCATGGTCAACAACTGGGACACGATCTACGTGGAGCGTGCCGGCAAGCTGTTCTGGACCGGCACGAAGTTCCACGACGAGCAGCAGCTGCGCCGCACGATCGACAAGATCGTCGGCAAGGTCGGCCGCCGCGTCGACGAGGCCTCGCCCTACGTCGACGCCCGCCTGCCCGACGGCTCGCGCGTGAACGCCGTGATCCCGCCGCTCGCCCTCGACGGTCCGGCGCTCACGATCCGGAAGTTCTCCGCCGACCCCTATCAGGCCGACGACCTCGTCGAGTTCGGCACGATGAGCAGCGCGGTGGCGAAGTTCCTCGACGCGTGCGTGCGCGGTCGCACCAACATCATCGTCTCGGGCGGCACCGGTTCGGGCAAGACCACGACGCTCAACGTGCTGTCGTCGTTCATCCCCGACGACGAGCGCATCATCACGATCGAGGACGCGGCCGAGCTCAAGCTGCAGCAGCCCCACGTCGTGCGGCTGGAATCGCGCCCGCCCAACATCGAGGGCAAGGGCGCGGTGGTCATCCGCGACCTGGTGCGCAACTCCCTGCGCATGCGCCCGGACCGCATCGTGGTCGGCGAGGTGCGAGGCCCGGAGGCGCTCGACATGCTCCAGGCCATGAACACCGGCCACGACGGCTCGATCTCGACGATCCACTCCAACACGCCGCGTGACACCCTCTCGCGCCTGGAGACCATCACGATGATGGCCGGCATGGAGCTCAGCCCGCGCTCGGTGCGTGAGCAGATCTCCTCGGCGATCCAGCTCATCGTGCACCAGTCGCGACTGAAGGATGGAAGCCGCCGCATCACGCACGTGACCGAGATCGTCGGCATGGAGAGCGACGTGATCACGCTGCAGGACATCTTCCTGTTCGACTTCGCGGCCGGGTTCGACGACGACGGCAAGTTTAAGGGGCGCCTGAAGTCGACCGGGCTTCGTCCGAAGTTCCTCGACAAGCTCGCGGAGCAGGGCGTCTACCTCGACGCCGACACGTTCGCGCTCGAGCCCAAGGGCAGCGCATGAACGCCTTCGTCGCAGCCTCGTTCTGGAGCACACCCGCGGCCCAGGTCGTGTTGGCCGCGCTGGTCGGAGCCGCGGCGTTCGCGCTCGGCTGGCTGCTGCTCGGCACGGCGGCGCGCGCCCGCAAGGACCGTGAGATGGCCGCCCGCATGGCGGCCGTGACGGGTGTCGGCGCCGCGCATCATCCGGTCGGCGCGCAGCCCGAGGGGACGCAGGGCTGGATCCCGGATCGCGTGACCAAGTTCGGTACCCGGTTCGCCGACTCGCGTGGGATCACCGATCGGCTCGACGCGGAGCTCGAGTCGGCGGGGGT
>DASVGA010000336.1:0-6664 GCA_036379795.1 Actinomycetota bacterium
CCAGGACTTCACCGTCTTCGGCGGATCGATGGGCGAGGTACACGCGCAGAAGGTCACGAAGGTCATGGACCTCGCGATGTCGACGGGCGCTCCGTTCGTCGCGATCAACGACTCGGGCGGGGCACGCATCCAGGAAGGAGCAGCCTCGCTCGCCGGCTACGGCTACATCTTCGAGCGCAACGTGCGCGCGAGCGGCGTGATCCCGCAGATCAGCGTGATCATGGGTCCGTGCGCCGGCGGCGCCGTCTACTCCCCCGCGATCACCGACTTCACGTTCATGGTGCGCGAGACCTCGCACATGTTCATCACCGGCCCCGACGTGATCAAGACCGTGACCGGCGAGGACATCTCCATGGAAGCGCTCGGCGGCGCGATGACGCACGCCACCGAGTCGGGCGTCGCGTCGTTCATCGGTGAGGACGACGAGGACGTGCTGAACCGCGTGCGGTACCTGTTGAGCTTCCTGCCCTCGAACAACCTGGAGGACCCGCCCGCCTACGCGGCGACCGACGACCCCGGCCGGCTCGCCGAGGCGCTCACGCACATCGTTCCCGACCGGGCGAAAGAGCCCTACGACATGCACGAGGTGATCCGCTACATCGTCGACGACGGGGAGTTCCTCGAGGTCTTCCCGCTGTGGGCGATGAGCATCGTGATCGGCTTCGCGCGTCTCGACGGGCGCAGCGTCGGCGTGATCGCGAACCAGCCCAAGGTGCGCGGCGGAACGCTCGACATCGACGCGAGCGAGAAGGCGAGCCGCTTCGTGCGGTTCTGCGACGCGTTCAACATCCCGATCCTGACCCTCGTCGACGTGCCCGGCTTCCTGCCTGGCAAGGAGCAGGAGTACAACGGCATCATCCGCCACGGCGCAAAGCTGCTGTACGCGTTCGCCGAGGCGACGGTGCCACGCATGACGGTGATCACCCGCAAGGCCTACGGGGGCGCCTACCTCGTCATGAACTCGAAGCATCTGCGCAGCGACGTCTCGTTCGCCTGGCCGACCGCCGAGATCGCGGTCATGGGCGCGGAAGGGGCGGTCAACGTCGTGTTCCGCAAGGAGATCGAGAAGGCCGCCGACCCCAGCAAGAAGAAGGCGGAGCTGATCCGTGAGTACCGCGAGAAGTTCTCGACCCCGTACGCGGCCGCCGAGCGCGGGTTCATCGACGACGTGATCGAGCCCGCCGAGACGCGCGCGCGGCTGATCCAGGCGATGCGCATGCTCTCGACCAAGCGCGAGAGCGTGCCGGCACGCAAGCACGGGAACATCCCGCTCTGATGCGAGGGTCACGCCGCTCGGTCTCTGCGCCGTCAGGGGCACGCTGATGCCAATCCGCGACGAGGGCGAACGCCGCATCGAGCTGCCCGACGACATCACGCCCGACGAGGAACGCGCGATCCTGATGGCGCTCGAGCGGTACTTCGTGGCCGAGAACCCGAAGCCGGCTCCCTGGGTGCTGCAGGGGCGCATCGACGCCACGGGGCTCGGCTCGCTGCAGGCGAGGCGCTATGCGCGCGAGCCGTGGCACGGTCAGCAGGGTCCGTTCGCGCGGCGGGGCGTGCCGCCGGTGAGCGGTCGCGGTGACGTGCGGTGACGCTCGGTAGTCTGAACTGGACTAGATGACCTCGGACGGATCGCCGTTCGAGCCGCAGACCAGCACGACCACTCGCTCGCCGGCGCTGGGCGTGTAGGCCCCTTCTCGCACCGCCGCGAGCGCGGCCGCGCCGCCCGGCTCGGCGAAGATGCGGAGCTCGCGCCAGAGCGCGCGCTGCGCGCCGAGGATCGCGTCGTCGCTCACGAGCACGGGGGCGGCGACGTGACCCGCGTTCGCGACGGCGAACGCGATGTCGCCGACCGTGCGGGCGCCGAGCGAGTCGCCCGCGCGGCCCGAGACCGGAACCTCCACCGGCTCGCCGTGCTGCATGGCAGCGTGCAGGCACCGCGACGTCCCGGGCTCCACGGCGACGATCCGTGTGGCGCTGCCCGCGAACCACGACGCGATGCCGCCGATCAAGCCCCCGCCCCCGACCGCGACGAGCACGGTGTCGGCGTCGGGTACCTGCTCGGAGAGCTCGGCGCCGATCGTGCCCTGGCCTGCGACGACCGCAGGCTGGTCGAACGGATGCATCCACACCGCGCCGGTGTCGTCCTGTCGCTCCGCCGCCGCGGCCGAGGCATCGTCGTAGTACCCCTCGATCACCCGCACCTCGGCGCCCGTCGCTCGCACCTTGTCGATCTTGGAAGCCGGCGACGTCGCCGGCACGAAGATCTCGGCGCGGTGGCCGAGCGCGGCGGCGGCATGGCCCACGGCGAGCCCGAAGTTGCCGCCGCTCGCCGCCACGACTCCGGCGGCGCCCACGTCGCCGGTGAGCATGCGGTTGAAGGCGCCACGTGGCTTGAACGAGCCGGTGACCTGCAGCAGCTCGAGCTTCAGCGTGAGCGGGTGCTCCACCCCCACCGCCCCGGGTTCCAGCGCGAGCACGGGCGTGCGCCGCACGTAGGGGGCGATGCGCGAACGGGCGGCCTCGATGTCGGCGCGGGTCGGCACGAGGCTCTCCTCGATCACGTTCCGCGCACCTCGACCGGGTCACGCGCTTCCCGGAAGAGCGCGCGCAGCGTCTGCTCGTCGGCCGACCCGACGACGACACCCCGCTCGCGGGCGAGCTCCACGAACCGCTCGTACCGCCGGGAGAAGTCGCGCACCGTGCGACGCAGCGCGCTCTCGGCGTCGACGCCCAGCTTCCGCGCCAGCGCCACCGTCGCGAAGAGCACATCGCCGACTTCCTGCTCGGCCGCATCGGACGCCTCGTCCGTGCCCACGGCCGAGGCCTCGTCCGTGCCAACGGCGGCCGCGAGCTCGTCGACCTCCTCGCGGAGCCCGCCGAGCGCCGACGCCGCCGAGCGCCACTCGAAGCCCCACCCGGCGGCACGCCGCTGCACCTTGGCGGCACGGGCGAGGGCGGGCAGTGAGGCGGGGATGCCGTCGTCGACGACCGGTCGTTCCCCGGCTTCCTCTGCCTTGAGCTTCTCCCAGTTCACGAGCACCTCGTCGGCCCCGGTGACCACGGTGTCGCCGAACACGTGGGGGTGGCGGTGCACGAGCTTCGCGACGAGTGCCTCGGCGACGTCGTCGACGTCCCAGCGACCGTCGTCGGCCGCGATCTGTGCGTGGAAGACGACCTGCAGGAGCACATCGCCGAGCTCGTCGCGCATCTGTGCGTCGTCGCCGGTCTCGATCGCCTCGAGCAGCTCGTGGGTCTCCTCGAGCAGATGCCGCGCGAGGGAGCCGTGGGTCTGTTCCGCATCCCAGGGGCATCCGCCGGGACCGCGCAGCCGCGCCATCACCCGGACCAGGTCGAGGAGGCGCTCCCCGGCGTGCGAGCTCGGCACCGGACCCACGGGGACGTGCGGGCCCGCGGGCGGTGGAACGGTCACGGCGCGGGCGTGCCCTCGTCGCCGTCGGCGGACGCGCCGTCGGCCGGCCCGGCGGCGGCGCTCGGGTCGGTGCTCGTCACGGCGATCACCGTGAGCGTCTGGAGATCGAACCTGCCGTACTTCGGGTTCACCTCGACGCCCTCGGATCTGGCCTGACCACGGAGCCACTCGGTGAACAACGCACCTTGATCGCTCTGCAGCAGGCTCGTCTTCGCTTCGGCGAACGGCGTGACCTGTTCGTCGACGAGATAGATCACGTGCCACCCGAACTCGGTCTTTACGGGCTCCGAGATCTGGCCGGGCTGCAGCGCGACCGCCGCTTCGGCGAACTCGGCCACATAGTTGGCCGCCGGCGCCGAACCCAGACTGCCGCCTTGCGCACCCGACCCGGTATCGATCGAGAGCCGCTCGGCGAGGTTAGCGAAGGTCGTGCGGGTCGCGGCGGGAGCGGTGACCTGGCGGTACACGTCGTCGGCCTCGGCCCGTGTCTTCACCAGGATGTGCAACGCGTCGATCGTCGTGAATTGCAGGATCTCGTCGTCGTAGAGGGCTCGCAGCTCCTCGTCACCCGTGCCCTCGGCGGTGACCGCGGTCTGCACCGCCTGGAAGAGCAGCACCTGCCCGGCGAACCCCTCGAGGTCGGTGCGCGTGAGGTCGAGCTTGCCGAGCTCGGAGTCGACCTTCTCGGGGGTGAGCTGTTGGTCGAGGTTCGCCATGATGTCGTCGATCTCGGCGGGCGTCGGGGTGAGGTCGTTGGCTTCGGCGTACGCCTGCACGAACCTGCCCTGGATCATGTTGCCCAGGGTGAAACGGTTGCACGCGGCTTCCTGCGTCTCCCCGTCGGACGGCGTGCCGCCGCACTGCTGCTGACCGAGGGTCGCGAGGAAGGTGAACAGCTTCGCCTGCTCGGCGAGCTGAGCGTCGCTGATCTCGGTGCCCCCCACGGTAGCGGCGGGCGCTGTCCCGGCGCTCCCGCACGCGGCCAGGAGCACGACGATCGCGGGCACGGCGACGAGACGGAACGTGTGGGATCTCACGAACGACGAGTCTACGGGCTCGGTGCCGGAAGCACCGTGTCGCCCGTCGCCGCTTCCAGCAGCCACCGTTCGACGAACGCAACGAGCTCGGTGCCGAAGACGCGCTCTGGGACCAGGTTGAGCGTCTGCGACTCGGGCGCGAAGCTCGCCCCGAAGACGCGGTCCTCGAGATCCACCACGAGCTCGTCGGGGATCGCGACCGGGCGCAGCCGCACCTGCTCGCGGAACGTCGAGATGTCGTCGACGCCGAGGGCCCGCGCGGTGACCCGCAGCGACGCGATCGCGAACAGGGTCTCGACCTCACCGGGAAGCGCCCCGTACCGGTCGACCGTCTCGATGCGGATGCGCTCGAGCTCAGCGTGGTCGGGCGCGAGCGAGATGCGCCGGTAGAGCTCCAGGCGCAGGGCCTCCTGCGCGATCCACCCGGGCGGCACGAAGGCCTTCACCGGAAGGTCGATGCGTAGCTCCGGCTCGTCGGGGATCGGCTCGCCCTTCAGCTCGGCCATCGACTCCTGCAGGATGCGCGCGTAGGCGTCGAAGCCGACCGCCGCGATGTGGCCCGTCTGCTCGGCGCCGAGCAGGTTGCCGGCCCCTCGGATCTCCAGGTCCTTCATCGCGATCTTGAAGCCCGACCCCAGCGCCTGGTGGGCGCTGATCGTGGCGAGCCGCTGACGGGCCTCGTCGGTCATCTCGCGCTGCGGCGCGAAGAAGAAGTAGGCGAACGCGCGCTCGGTGGATCGCCCCACGCGCCCTCGCAGCTGGTACATCTGCGCGAGCCCGAGCAAGTCGGCCCGATCGACGATCAGCGTGTTGGCGTTCGGCACGTCGAGGCCGCTCTCGATGATCACGGTGCACAGCAGCACGTCTGCCTCGCGGTTCCAGAACCGCATCATCTGCTTCTCGAGGTCGGCCTCGTCCATCTGGCCGTGCGCGACCGCGATGCGGGCCTCGGGCAGCTGCTCGGCGAGCCAGGCAGCCTGGCGATCGATCGTCGCGACCCGGTTGTGGACCCAGAAGACCTGACCTTCCCGCAGCAGCTCACGCCGCACGGCGCCGAGCGCGAGGCCCTCGTCGTAGCTGCCGACGTAGGTGAGCACCGGCTGGCGATCCTCGGGCGGGGTGTCGATCGTGCTCATCTCGCGGATACCGGTGAGCGCCATCTCCAGCGTGCGCGGGATCGGGGTCGCCGTCATCGTGAGCACGTCGACGCTCGCGCGGAACTGCTTCAGCCGTTCCTTGTGCGCCACGCCGAACCGCTGCTCCTCGTCGACGATCAACAGGCCGAGATCCTGGAAGGCCATGTCCTTGCCGAGCAAGCGATGCGTGCCGATCACCACATCGACCTTGCCGGCCTTCACGTCGTCGACGACCTGCTTCTGTTCCGAAGGGCTCACGAACCGGCTCAGCATGCGCACGGTCACGGGGAACGGCGCGAACCGCTCGCTGAAGGTGATGAAGTGCTGCTCCGCGAGCAGGGTCGTCGGCACGAGCACCGCGACCTGCTTGCCTTCCATGACGGCCTTGAACGTGGCGCGCACCGCGATCTCGGTCTTGCCGAAGCCGACGTCGCCGCAGATCAGGCGGTCCATGGGCTTGGCGAGCATCATGTCGGCCTTGACCTCGTCGATCGCCGAGATCTGGTCGGTCGTCTCCTCGTGCGGGAACGCGTCTTCGAGCTCCTGCTGCCAGGGCGTGTCGGGGCCGAAGGCGTGCCCGGGGACCGACAGCCGCACGGTGTAGAGGCGCACCAGCTCGCCCGCCATGTCGCGCACGGCCCGCTTGACCTTGGCGGTGGCCCGGGCCCAGTCGCTGCCGCCCATGCGGTGCAACCGGGGGGCATCTCCGCCGATGTACTTCGCGACCATGCCGACCTGGTCCGACGGCACGAAGAGCTTGTCGCCGGCGGCGTACTCCAACACGAGGTAGTCGCGCTCAGCCCCGGCGAGGGCGCGGTGGGTGATGCCTGTATAGCGACCCACCCCGTGGATGCGGTGCACCGCGAAGTCGCCCGGCTCGAGCTCGTCGGCGATCGAGCCCGTGCTGCGCCGGGTGAACCGAGGCGCGACCCGGGTGTGAGCGCGCGACCCGAACAAGTCCTCTTCGGTGATCACCGCGATGCGTCCTTGTGCGAAGCGGAAGCCGTCGGCCAGGGGCGACTCCACCGGCTCGACCGCGATGCCCTCGAGCACCTCCC
>DASVGA010000337.1:0-9175 GCA_036379795.1 Actinomycetota bacterium
ACGCGGTAGCGCATGAGCTCGATACGGATGGATGGGATCACGTGGCGTCCTCCTGACGTCTCGATGGCTTCAATCTGACGTCATAATGACATCATGCATGGCGCGTGTCATCCTGATGCAGGTCGCAGCAGGGAACGAGCGTGCCAGCCGTGGAGCCGCCTTACGGTCAGGGGACGATCTTGGAGATCGGCATCTCGAGGATGTCGGTCGCCCCGGCTGCCTTCAGCTTCGGGATCAGGCGGTTGACCCCTCGCTTGTCCACGACGGTCTCGATCGCGAAGCCGCCGTCGGCGAGCGGCGACACCGTCGGCGCCTTCATCGAGGGAACCAGCGCCAACACCGCCTCGCGCGCATCCTCGCCCACGTTCAGCTTGATCAGCACCCGTCCGACCGCGTCGAGAGCGCCGAGTAACAGGGTCGTGATGTCGTCGATCGCCGCACGCTTCGACGGATCAGCCGCCGCGGCGCGATTGGCCACCAACACGGGATCGGAGGTGAGCAGGATCTCGATGACCTTCATGCCGTGCGCACGCAGGGTGCTGCCGGTCTCGGTTACGTCGACGATCGCGTCGACGATCTCGGGGACCTTCGCCTCGGTGGCGCCGTAGCTCCACGCCACCCGTACGTCGATGCCGAGGTCTGCGAAGTAGCGCTCGGTGATGCGAACGAACTCCGTCGAGATGCGCGAACCCGGCGGCATCTCGGCGGCGCTGGTCGCGGGATGGTCGTTGGGCACGGCCAGCACCACCTTGGTGCCGTGCCCGGCACCGGTCTTCGCGTAGCTGAGGCTCGTGATCACCTCGACGTCGCTCTGCGTCTCGGCGATCCAATCCTGCCCGGTGATGCCGAGGTCGAACAACCCCTCGGCCACGTAGGTCGGGATCTCCTGCGGACGCAGCACGCTGACGCGCTCGATCCGGTCGTCGTCGATGGTCCCGTGGTAGTCGCGGCTGGTCGAACGCCGAACGTGCAGGTCCGCCGCTTCGAACAGGCGCAGCGTCTGCTCTTCGAGCGACCCCTTGGGGATGACCAGTCTCAGCACGCGACGAAGTGTACGGGTCCGTGTTTAGCGTGCCCTTCCGTGGGAAGATTCCTACCTGACCTCTCGCCGAGGTCTGTTCGACTTCGGTCATGATGAGTTCGAGGTAGGCGTGGTGACCACAGAGTCTTCGACCGTCGGGGGAGATCGGTTCCGGCATGAAGCCCTCATGTACGAGGGTTCCGCGGATCTCCTCGCCCAGACGTCTCGATTCATCATGGAAGGTCTCGACGCGGGCGAACCGACCTTCGTGGTGATCGACTCCGCCACGATCGGCGCTCTGGGCGCCCGGATCGGGCCGCATCCGCTGCTGTCGTTCGCCGACATGGCGGTGGTTGGCGTGAACCCGGCACGCATCATCCCGGCATGGCGGTCGTTCGTCGACGAGCATGACGCCGATCAGCCACTTCGGGGCATCGGTCAACCGATCTGGGCGGAACGCTCGACCCAAGAGCTCGCCGAGTGTGAGCGTCACGAGTCGCTGCTGAACCTGGCGTTCGCCGGCTCCGCGAACATGTGGCTCCTGTGCCCCTACGACGTCTCGACTCTCGACACCGCCACGCTCGGGGTGGCAGAACGGACGCACCCTTCCATCACCGATCGGCGTGGCCCTCGGCCGAGCGAGGCCTACCTGGGTCTCGACGCGGCGCGGGCCCCGTTCGGCGCACCCCTGCCCGAAGCCCCCGCGACCGCGCTCGCGATGTCGTTCGACGCTGATTCCCTGGCGGCGGCCCGAACGTGGGCTGCGGAGCGCGCCATCACGCTCGGCCTGACGGCCGATCGAACCGACGACCTCGTGCTGGCCCTGGGTGAGGTCGCGACCAACAGCCTCCGTCACGGCGGGGGTCGAGGCACCGTGCGCCTGTGGTCCGTCGACGGAAGCGTCGTCTGCGAGGTGCGCGACGCCGGATCGATCACCGATCCGCTCGTGGGCCGCAGCCGTCCCGAGCCCGACCAGGAGGGTGGTTTCGGCCTCTGGCTCGCGAACCAGCTCTGCGATCTCGTGCAGATCAGGGTGATCCCCGGCGGTTCGGTGGTTCGGCTGCACGTGCGGCTCAGCTAGACGATCAGCGACCCGGGCCGGGCGCGAGCGACCGGTGGAAGCAGCTCCGCGCCCCCGTGTGACACGCAGCGCCCTGCTGATGCACACGCGCCACGACCGTATCGGCGTCGCAGTCGACGAGCAGCTCCTGCCAGTGCTGCACGTGGCCGCTCGTGTCGCCTTTGCGCCAGAGCTCCTGCCTCGATCGAGACCAGTAGACCATGCGGCCTTCGGCGAGCGTGTGTTCCAGCGCCTCGCGGTTCGCCCACGCCACCATGAGCACCTCGCCGTTGTCGACATCCTGGGCCACGACCGGGATCAGCCCCCGATCGTCGAACCGGAGCGCGTCGAGGTCCAGCGCTTGGTCACGTTCGCTCATAGCCGAACCTCCACGCCGCGATCGTGCAGGTGCTGCTTGATCTCGCCGATGCCGAGCTGTCCGAAGTGCAGCCGGCTCGCCGCGAGCACGGCGTCGGCGCGGCCATCGGTCAGCGCGTCCGCGAAGTGATCGAGCTCGCCGGCGCCGCCGCTGGCCACCACCGGAACCCCGACCTCGTCGGCGACGCTGCGCAGCAGATCCAGGTCGTAGCCCTCGCCGGTTCCGTCTCGGTCCATCGAGGTGAGTAACACCTCTCCCGCGCCGCATCGCGATGTCGCCTCGACCGCCCAGGCGACCGCATCCCGCTCCGTGGGTGTGCGCCCGGCGTCGATGACGACCTCCCACCCCGGGCTGGCCGCTCTGCGTCTCGCGTCGATCGCGACGACCATGCACTGCGTGCCGAACCGGTCCGCGGCCCGCTGCAGCAACGAGGGATCGCGAACCGCGGCCGAGTTCACGGCCACCTTGTCGGCGCCGGCCCGCAGCAGATCGTGCACGTCCTCGTCGCTGCGCACGCCTCCACCCACCGTGAGCGGGATGAAGACCTGCTCGGCAGTGCGTGCGATCACGTCCAACGTGGCGGCTCGCCCTTCGATCGTGGCGGTGATGTCGAGGAAGACGAGCTCGTCGCCGCCTTCCCGGTCGTAGTGGGCAGCGAGCTCAACCGGGTCACCGGCGTCACGGAGGTCCTGGAACCTCGTGCCCTTGACGACCCGCCCTCCCTCGACGTCGAGGCACGGCACGACGCGCTTGGCGAGCGTCACGAGCTCATCCCCTGATCACCTGGGCGAGCTTCAAGGTCTTCTCGTACAGCGCCTTGCCCGTGACGACCGCCTCGCATCCCAGGTCGCGAAGGGCCCAGACGTCGTCGGCGTCGCGCACGCCGCCGCTCGCGATGATCGGGGTGGCGGTGAGGCCGAGCACGTGTTCGTACAGCTTCACGTCGGGCCCCTTGAGGGTTCCGTCTCGGGCGATCGATGTGATCAGATACCTCGGAGCCCCGGCCGCTTCGAGCGCGGGCACGGCCTCTTCGAGGGTGGGGCCCTCTTCCTTCCAGCCTCGCACCATCACGTGTCCACCGCGCACATCGATCGCTACCACGATCGACTCGGCGTGCTCCTCGACCGCCCGGCGAACGAACGACGGATCGGCGGCGGCCGCGGTGCCGAGGATCACCCGCGCTGCGCCGGCGGCCAGCAGCCCCGCGACGTCCTCGTGCGTGCGCATGCCGCCGCCCACCTGCACCGGCACCTGCACCGCTCGGCAGATCGCCTCGACCTGCTCTCGGTTGTCGCCCTCGCCGAGCGCCGCGTCGAGGTCGACCACGTGCAGGCGTCGCGCCCCCTCCTCCTGGAAGCGGATCGCGACCTCGATCGGGTCGGCCGCGTAGGTCGTCTCGGCGTCGGGGTCGCCCTGCAGCAGGCGCACGGCGTGGCCGCCTCGCAGATCGATCGCGGGGATCACGATCATGCGAGCGATCTCACGAAGCGTTCGTAAACGTGCAGGCCTGCTTCCGAGGATTTCTCCGGGTGGAACTGGGTCGCGAAGACGTTGTCGCGCGCCGCTGCGGCCGCGAAGGTCGCGCCGTGCATACTGGTCGCGACGGTCGTCGTCGTCGGGGGCGGGGCGTAGGAGTGCACGAAGTAGAAGCGGGTGCCGTCGGGCAGTCCCTCGAGGAAGGGGTGGGGTTCGACCCACGTCGCCGTGTTCCAGCCCATGTGCGGAACCTTCACCTTCTCGTCGCCCGTCAGTCGAGCCACGCGCCCGGGGAACAGGCCGAGTCCCGGCTCGGCATCCTCGTCGCTCGACTCGAAGAGCACCTGCATGCCGACGCAGACGCCGAAGATCGCGCGTCCGGTCATCCGGAACGCCTCGATCGCCGTGTGCAAGCCTCGTTCCCTGATCGCCCGCACGCATGCGCCGAAGTGGCCAACTCCGGGGATCAGCAGGGCGTCGGCGCGCGAGATCTCGTCGGCGTCGCTCGTCACGAGGGCACGCCCGCCCACGTGCGTGATCGCACGCGAGACCGAGTGCAGGTTGCCGGAGCCGTAGTCGGCCACGGCGATCTTGTGGGTCATCGAGATCCTCTGGTCGGGATGGTCGGGATGGTCGGGATCGTCAGAGCGTTCCCTTGGTCGACGGGACGCCGCTGCGTCCGGTGAGGCCGCACGCGTCTGCGAGCGCCTTCGCCATCGCCTTGAACTGTGCCTCGCAGATGTGATGCGGCGAGCGTCCGTAGCGAAGGTGCACGTGGATCGTCATGCCCGCCGCTTGGGCGAACGCACGAACGAAGTCTTCGAGCAGGCCGGTGTCGAACCCGTCGATCGTCTCGTAGGGCACCGCCACCTCGTGCACCACGAAGTTGCGCCCCGCCAGGTCGAGGAAGACCTCGACGGCGGCTTCGTCGAGAGGCACCGTGATCGACGCGAACCGACGGATGCCCACCTTGTCGCCGAGCGCGTCGGCGAGCGCCGTGCCGATCGCGATGCCGCAGTCCTCGACGGTGTGGTGCCCGTCGACCTGCAGGTCGCCCTTGCAAGTGACGCCGAGGTCCCAGCCCGCGTGCTTGCCGAGCTGCTGCAGCATGTGGTCGAAGAACGGCATGCCGGTATCGGCGCTCGTCGAGCCCGACCCGTCGAGGTCGAGCTCGACCGTGATGTCGGTCTCCCCGGTGGTGCGCGTCACGGTCGCGGTGCGGTGCCGGCCCATCACGCCGCTCATGCCGACAGCACCTCCCGCAGGCTCGCGAGGAACAGGTCGACCTCGTGCTCGGCGCCGGCCGTCACGCGCAGGGCGTTCGGCACCACGGCTGTCAGGTCGCGGACCAGCACGCCGCGATCGAGCAGCGCTTGCCAGACCTGCTTCGCATCGTGCGGCGGCGGCGGCACGAAGAGCACGAAGTTCGCGTCGCTCGGGAAGACGGTCATGCCATCGATCGTGCTCAGCTCGCGCGAGATGCGGTCGCGCTGCCCACGGATCGAGTCCAGGAGCGACATCGCCTCGGATGTGTGTCGTAACGCCACGATGCCGGCGGTCTGCGCGAGCGCCGACACGTGATACGGGAGCCGCACCCGCTGCAGGTCGCCCACGACGTCGGGGCTCGTGAGCACGTATCCCAACCTCGCTCCGGCCATCGCGAACGCCTTGGAGAAGGTGCGCACGACGGCGACGTTGGCGTGGTCGGCGACGAGCTTCAGCGCGCTCTCTCCGCCGAACTCGATGTATGCCTCGTCGACGATCACCAGCGCGGTCGTACGCTCCGCCAACGACGCGATGGCGTCGAGGGGTTGTGCGTTGCCGGTCGGGTTGTTGGGCGAGCACACGAACACCACGTCGGGCTGGGCGCGAAGCGCCTCGTCGATCGCTGCGTCACCGAGCACGAAGGGCGCGGCGAGTCGCAGCTGCGCGAGATCGGTGTGGGTGAGCCACGACAGGCGCGAGTGCAGCAGATACGTCGGCTCGAAGACGATCACCGTGCGGCCGGGGCCGCCGTAGGCGAGCAGCAGCTGGGTGAGCGCCTCGTTCGATCCGTTCGCCGTCCAGGTGCCCTCGACGGTGTGGCCGTGACCGGCCGCCAGCTCCTCCCGCAGCCGGGTCATCGCGCCATCGGGGTAGCGGTGCAGGGGAAGCTCACGCACCGCGGCCGCGAGCTCAGCCGAGAACCCTTCCGGCAACGGGTGCGGGCATTCGTTGGTGTTCAGCCGGGCGGCAACATCAAGCTGGGGCGACACATAGGGGTCGACGTCGCGCACGCCGGCGCGGGGTTGCGTGGCGGGGGTCACGGCGTCACGACCTCGGCGGCGCCCGCGCGGGCGTCCATCGCCCGGGCGTGGCCGACGAGTCCTTCTGCGGTCGCGATCGCCGACGCACCGGGTGCGAAGCGCGCGGCGCCCTTGCGTCCCAGCTCGACGACCGAGCTCACCGTGACGTAGTCGGCCGCGCGCAGCCCGCTCGAGAACCGCGCTGTGCCCGCGGTCGGCAGCACGTGGTTCGAGGCCACGCCGTAGTCGCCGAACGGCACCGCGCTCCAATGTCCGAGGAAGATCGCGCCGGCGTTGCGCACCATCGGCAGGAACGCGTGCGGCTCGGGCACCAGCAGCAGCACGTGTTCGGAGGCCAGCTCGTTCACCACGTCGACCGCGTGATCGAGATCCCTGACGAGCACGGCCTTCGTGTGGCCGAGCGCGGCGTCGACGATCGTGCGCCGGCCGGCGTCTACGAGCGCCTCGTCGAGCGCTTTGGCGACACGGCTCGCGAGATCGGGGTCGGGCGTGATGAAGAACGTGCGCGCCTGCGGATCGTGCTCGGCCTGGGCGATCAGGTCGAGGGCCGCCATGTCGATGTCGATGTCGCCGTCGGCGACGATCGCGAGCTCCGAAGGGCCGGCCAGGCCGTCGATGCCGACCGTGCCGGCCACCTGCCGCTTGGCCTCGGTCACGTAGGCGTTGCCCGGACCGACGATGCGATCCACCCTCGGGATCGATTCCGTGCCGTAGGCGAGCGCCGCGACCGCCTGTGCGCCTCCGGTCTTGGCGACGTAGCTGGCGCCCGCCTTGTGCGCGGCGTAGAGCACGGCCGCCGGGATCGAGCCGTCGGCCTGCGGTGGGGTGCACACGACGATCTCGGGTACCTTCGCCACGACGGCCGGCACGACCGTCATGCACACCGACGACGGATACACGGCTCGGCCCCCCGGCACGTAGCAGCCGACGGACCCGAGCGGTCGAACGATCTCACCGAACCGCACGCCGTCTCGCTCGTCCCACCATTCCCTCGGAAGCTGCCGCGCTGCGAGATCCTTCAGCCGGTCGATGAGCTCGTCGATCGCGTGGCGCAGCGCCGGGTCGATGTCGGCCGACGCCCCGGCGAGCTCGGCGTCGGTGACGAGCAGGCCGGACTCGCTGAGATCGGCGCCGTCGAACCGCAACGCGAGCTCGATGAGGACGTCGTCGCCCTCGACGAAGACACGTTGCAGGATGCCGGCGACGGTGTCGGCGACCGTGGGGTCGGTCTCGAGCCTGGTGGCGTCGAGACGCTCGCCCCGCTCTCGCAGGTCGAGGAGCTCCAGCATGCTCAGCGCTCCTCTGGAGCCTCGTGATGGCCCGCGACGGTAGTCGCGGCGGGGACGTTCGGGTGACGCAGCCGGCGGTCGCGGGCGAGGAGCACGAAGCCGCTCACGCCCACAGCGAAGGCGGCGACGGAGAGCATGACGATGGCAACGAGCACCAGGGTTTCGCGGTCCATGGAAGGGTTCCAGGGTACCGAAACGAACCTCGCCTCAGCTCGGCCGCATATGGGAGCGGGGCGGCGCCGAAGGCGCCGCCCCGCGGTGGTGCGAGGAGCTGGAGCTCGTTACTTGACGCTGCTCTTCAGACGCGCGCCCGCGGTCACCTTCACGGTGGCGCTCGCCGGGATGTTGATCGTGTCGCCCGTGCGCGGGTTGCGGCCCGTGCGCGCGGCGCGGTTCACCTTCTGGAACGAGATGAAGCCGGGGATCGAGATCTTGTCGCCCTTGGCGACCTGCGTCTCGATCGTCTCGGTCATGCCCTTGATGACCTCGTCGACCTGCGACTTGGCCATGCCGGTCTTGTCGGCGATGGCGTCGACCAGCTCTGCCTTGTTCATTCGGACACCTCCCCAGGTGTAGTCAGGACGCCGGAAGCCTACCGGGAAACCGCGTGATCCCGCGGATTTCCGGGAGTTTTCTGCCATCGGGCCAGGTCAGACGGCCTTCCGGCTTCCTGCTCACACCCCGTCGAAGGTCGCATCTGCGTGCGGAGCGCCTGGGTCGAGCCTGTCGGCGAGCGCCTCGTCGGCGAGCCGGAACGCCATGGCGGAGACGTCGAGATCTTCCCGGTTGGCGAGCACGATCACGGTCGTCGCTTCGGTTGGGAAGCGCACCATCTTCGACTCCCACCCGGGGAAGTTGCCCCCGTGACTCACGATCGGCAGCCCGCGGTGCCTGCGCACCGACAGACCCCACGCGTAGTGGATCGACGTTCCGTCGTCGAGGGTTCCCCGGGTCGTGAGCCGCTCCGGCAGCCAGCCGCCGGTGAGCCGGTCGTCGTCGAAGTTGGCGCTCCAGGTCGCGAGGTCGCGCACGGTCGTCCAGAGCCCGCCGGCGCCGACCGCATGGAAGCGTGCCGGCTCCACGTACACGTTCCCGTCGGCAGCCTCGAAGTGCCCGCGGATGGTTCGCTCGGGCAATGGGGTCTCGGCGTCTCGGAAGAACGTGTCCGCCATGTCGAGCGGGTCGAAGATGCGCTCGCGTGCGAGGTCGGCGAGGGTGGCGCCGCTCGCTGCCGCGACGACCTCCGCGAGCAGCAGGTAGCCCCGGTTCGAGTAGCCGTAGCGTGACCCCGGTTCGAAGTCGAGCTCGGTCGTCTGGCGCAGCGCGTCGAGCAACTCGGCGTTCCCCCACGCGGGAACGCCATCGACCGGAACACCGGGGCCTTCCCGCGATCGCTCCTTCACCCCGCCGGTGTGATGGATCAGGTGACGGACCGTGACGCGATCGCCCCACGCCGGAAGTCTCGGCACGTACCGCGAGACCGGGTCGCCGAGGGTGAGCGAGCCGTCCCGCTCGAGTAGGGCGACGCACGCCGCCACGAGCTGCTTCGCGATGGACCCCACATAGGAGATGGAATCCTCGGTGAGCGGCTCACCGGTCACGGCGTTCGCCACGCCTTCGGTCGAGATGTCGAGCGGCTGACGC
>DASVGA010000338.1:0-5453 GCA_036379795.1 Actinomycetota bacterium
GACGCCGTCCACGACAGACCGCGGCACGAACGTCTGGATCGAGGCCGCGAGCGCAGCGCCGACGATCAGGAACCGGGCCATGAACATCGTGTCGCCGGCGAGATGGTCGAAGAACCGGCGAGCCCGAGGCGCGTCGTTGCCTTCCTCGGGCGCCGCGGGGTCGGTCGAGCGCGCGCGCAGCAACTCGCCCGAGCCGATGCGCCCCATCACCCACCCCACCGTCATCGCGACGACGAACCCGAGCGCGAGGCGGCCGAGCACCATGACCCACAGCGTGTCGCGACCGCGGTAGGCGATGAACGTGGAGGCCACGACGACGGGGTTCACGACCGGGGCCGCGAGCATGAACGTGATCGCCGCGCTGGGAGCGAGGCCCTTGGAGGCGAGCCGTCGGGCGACCGGCACCGATCCGCACTCGCACACGGGGAACGCCACCCCGGCGGCGGCTGCGGCCGGGAGTTGGAGCGCGCGGGGCAGCAACGCGATCCGAGCGAACGCCGACGACGGAACGAACACCTCGATCGCGGCAGAGACGGCGGCACCGAGCAGGATGAACGGCGTGGCCTCGACGAGCAGCGAGCCGAACACGATGACGAGGTTGCGCAGCCAGGGCACGCTCGACGGATCGGCCTGTCTCACCGCGACACCCAGGGCGATCAGGCACACGAGCACCGCGACCACGGGTGGCCGTCGCCGTGCGGCCGGCACCGTCGTCGCATCGGCACGATGCTCGATGCCGACGCGCATCAGCAGTACCTCGAGAACGCCACGGCGAACGAAGGGTACGCGTCGGAGAAGAGCCGACCACCGGTCGCGGCTCGTGCTCCGCGCATCGCATCGGCGACACGGTCGGCCGTGATCGACCGTTCGATCATCACGTCGCGATCGAGGAACACGCCGCCGGCGCCGATCGCCTGCGACACGTCGGCTCCGATCGACGCCTCGATCCTGGCGGTGAGCTCGGACGCGTCCACGGTGGCGTCGCTCCGGGTCGAGCCGGTTCCCGCGACGACGAAGACGGCGTCGGGCACGAGCCGGCCGATTGCGGCCACGATCTCGGCGGTGTCGGCGTCCGCCCGTTCGACCGGACCGCCGATGACGACACCGAGCATGTCGGTGATCCCGTCGGCCCCGAGGCCCAGCCGCGCCACGATCGCTTCGGCCCGGGCGTCCTGTCCCCGCCCGTCCGCCCGGGCCTCGATCACGGTGTCGTCGTGGGGCGTGTCGAGGTACCACCCGCTGCCGATGATGCCGCGGTCCTCGGGTCCGGTCACGACGGCGGCGATCCGTGCTCGCTCGTTCGAGACGCGATCGAGGTCGTCGGCGAAGGTGGCGATCACCGACCCGGCTTCCGGCGTCGACCACGCCTCGGACACCTCGCCGTCGTCTTCTCGGACCAGTGTGCCCGTGATGCCGTGAGACGAGGGAAGCGCGCCCGAGCCGATCGTGGTCAGGGTCGCCGCCGGGTCCAGGGGCAGGGAGCCCGTCAACGCCTCCACCGACCCGGAGCCCTTACGCATGGCACTCCGCAGGAAGGGCCAGGAATCGGGCGCTCGCTCGAGATCGGGGGTGCCCAGACCCTTCCATGCCACCACGACGATCAGCGGTGTCCGCGATCCGCTGGGTCGACCGACGCCCGGGATCGCGTCGCCCGTGCGAACCTCCGGATGTTCACGGCGGAGCCCGACGATGTCCTCGAGCGTCGGAGCGATCGCGTCGAGGGTGACACCCGGCGGCATCTCGCTCCGAGGGATCCCGGGCCCGAAGAAGGCAACCGGCACCCGCGTATCGGGCCCAGCCGATCCCGAGATGCCGGGCCAGGGGATCCGGCGGCCGCCGGGCATCTCCGTGGATACGACCTCGAGGCCCGACGTGGTCGCCATCACGTCGGGGGAGCGGCCTTCGCGGGATCCTGCGGCGATCTCACGGCGCAGCTCAGCCGGCAACCCGCAGAACGGGACCGGTGCGCGGGCGGTCGCACCGGCGTCGCAGGCACGCCCGACGCAGAGCGCACGCAGCGCCACCGCCGGCGCGCCCACGATCGCGAGGACGAGCAGCAGTAAGGAGAGCCGGCGGCCGACGGGCACACTCCACGCTATCGCGCATGGGAACCGGTGCCTCGGCGACTCGTCCCTGTCCCGATCTCGCGAGGTTGTCGGCTTCAGCGGGTCTCGTGTTCCCTATGGGCCGCATGCCCGCCCGCCACGTCATCGCCTCGTTCGCTCTGCTCATCCTGGTCGGCGCCGCCGCCCTGGTCCACCCGGTGGAGCGCGCGGCCGCCCAGGCGAGCGATCGAGATCTGGCGCGGGTCGCGTGTTCGCTCCCGCACGAGCAGCTGCTGCGCATCTGGCGGGGTTGGCGCCCCGATCGTGGCGCACAGCTCAGCTTCGTGCCCGCGGAGCCGAACTTCGTCGGGTCGGGCCTGCCCCACGTCGGTCCGTGGGACTACATCCAGACGGTGCCGATGCTCTGGTACGGCCCCGGCCTCGTCCGGAGCCAGGGAGCGGTCGACCGCCCGGTGACATCTGCCGACATCGCACCGACCGCGGCGGATCTGCTGGAGTTCGACGGCTTCCTCGCCCCCGACGGCCGTCCGATGATCGAGGCCCTCCTGCCCCGGGCCGAGCGCGATCCACCCAGGCTCATCGTCACGATGGTGTGGGACGCGGGCGGCATCAACGTGCTCGAGGAGCATCCCGACGCGTGGCCGTTCACGAGGTCGCTGATCCCGAAGGGCACGTGGTACACCGACGCGACCGTGGGCTCCTCCCCGACGAGCACCGCGCAGATCCACGCCACGATGGGCACGGGGGCGTTCCCGATGCATCACGGCATCGTCGGGCACAACATGCTGGTCGCCGGCGAGATCACCGCCCCCTGGAACCAGGGCCCCGCGTTCCTGATCGAGCCCACCCTCGCCGATCTCTACGATCGAGCCCTCGACAACGAGCCCGTGGTCGGGATCGTCGGCACCGTGGACATCCATTTCGGCATGGTTGGACACGGCTCGTTCTTCTCAGGTGGCGACGAGGACATCGCGCTCACGCGCTCGGTGATCGACGGCAAGACGCTCACGGACGAAGGCTTCGAGTGGAACCTCCCCGAACGGGAAGCTCCGTACTACCGGCTCGCCGATTACGCCAACGACGTGGGCGGGTTCGAACGCGACAAGCGTCTCCTCGACCAAGCCGACGGCGAGCTCGACGGACTTTGGCGCGACAACTCGATCGAGGAGTTGCTGAAGGGGTTCGACACCCCGGCCCGCACCCCGTACCAGCAACGCGTGGTCGAACAGGTGATCCGGCGCGAGGGTTTCGGGGCCGACGACGTGCCCGACCTGCTGTACCTGAACTTCAAGGAGATCGACTACGTGAGCCACGTCTGGTCGATGAACTCCCCCGAGATGCTCGACGCGGTGGTGGCGCAGGACGAGGCGATGCGCGAGCTCGTGGCGTTCCTCGATCGTGAGGTCGGCAAGGGGCAGTGGGCCATGGTGCTCACGGCCGACCACGCGGCGATGCCCGACCCGGCAGTGAGCGGCGGATTCCAGATCTCGACCGGCCCGATGCAGGAGTTGATCAACCAACGTTTCGGGCGCGCCGGCGGCCCCGAGATCGTCGAGCTCATGCAGCCGACCCAGGCATTCCTGAACATGTCGGAGCTCACCGCGAACGGCCACACCGTGGCCGACGTCGCCCGGTACATGGCGACCTTCACGCAGGCGCAGACGGCGGGCGGTGGTGTCGAGCCGAACCCGGGTCAGGAGAACGACGTGGTGATGTCGGCGGCGTTCCCGTCGGCGCTCATGCAGGACCTGCCGTGCCTGCCGGAAGCGAAGCGATAGCATCCCC
This sequence comes from Actinomycetota bacterium, assembly GCA_036379795.1. Classification (GTDB taxonomy): domain Bacteria; phylum Actinomycetota; class UBA4738; order UBA4738; family HRBIN12; genus JAOUEA01. Next base: position 3,852 of record DASVGA010000338.1, read on the forward strand.
GCTCGATGACAGCCGCCCACGCCGCGCCCGCTCCGGCCGACGACGCATCCGACACCCGGAGGGCTCCGGGCCCGGCCTGGCTGGGGTCGTGGTGGGTGATCGGTGGGTTCACCCTGCTGATGATGCTCGCGCTCGGCTGGAAGTTCCTGGCTGATCCGAGCCTCTCAGCCCCGACCCGCGATCCTGCTTGGTACACGTGGCGCGCCCAGGTCATCATCGACGGGGAGCCCGCGAGGGTCGTCGAGGAATGGGGTCCCGACGGGTTGTTCGCGGGGGGTTACCGAGTCACCGTGCCGTTGGCGGGGGCGCTCCTGCAGCAAGTGGTCGGCATCGACCGGTACAGCTTCAGCGCCTACCTGATGATCGGCATCCCGATCCTCACGGGCCTCGCGCTCGGTGCGGCGTTGTTCCGCAGCCGAGGCGATCCGCTCGTGGTGCTGACGACCCTGCTCGCGAGCGTCGCACTGTTCCTCACGACGCCGTACGTCGGCTACCTCGACAACATCACGGTGCTCTTCCTGCTCTCGCTGACCATCCCGTTCGTTCACGAGGCGCGCACGTCGTGGGGGGCGCGCACGGGGTTGTTCCTCATCGGCATCGCGGCGGCCTTCACCCATCCCACGACGTGTGTGATCTTCGGCGCGGTACTGATGGCGGTGTTCGGACTCCACTTCTTCACGAGCCGCTTCTCGCTCGGCGCGGCCCTCCGGGCCGACGGTCCGATGCTCATGTCGGTCGGCTTCGGCATGGTCGCCGGGCTGGCATGCTGGGTCATCGGCATCTGGGGGAAGCCGGCGAGCCTCGCCGAGGCCGCGCTTCCCCCTCCGTACACGCCGGAGTTCTTCACGGCGCGGCTCGTCGAATGGACGAGATCGCTCCAGCCGCTCGTGATCGTGCCCTTCATCGCCATCGCCATCGTGTCGACGATCGTCGTGTCGCGTCGATCGTCGCGACCGGCGCGCACCGAGGATCAGGTCTCGATCTGGTGGCTCGTGGCATTCGTCGGTGTGGCGTCCGTGCTCACGGGCGCGGCGATCCCCTACTACCGGTTCATGAACGCCTCGGCAGCGCCGATGGTGCTCGTCGGCCTCGGCTCGGCGGTCGCCATCCGCTGGCTGGTGATGAACCGGCGCGGACCGGCGCTCCTAGTGGGCTCGCTCGTCGCCGTGCTCGTGGTCGCCTCGCTCGCATGGGTGCTGAACGACGGGCTCCAGTATCGCTGGGTCAGTGAGCAGAACCAGTGGGCGAACCAGCAGGTGCGCACATCGCTCGCAGCCGTCAACGAGGTGGTTCGGGCCGCGGGTGACGAGCGGGCGAACGCGTTGGTCGTGAACTTCGGCGACACCGATGACGTCGACACCCAGACGAACACCGGTTACGGGTGGGCGAAGACCTACTCGAACGTCTTCCGGACCGGGCTCCCGGGCCAGGCCATCGAGCGGTCGGTGACCTACTTCGGCACGCTCGATCGCTTCCTCGCCGGCGAGCCGACCACCTCGACGAGCGGCAGCGAGGGCTACGACGACACGTCGACGTCGCACTTCTGCGAGGCGTTCGGTGGTCCCGACGACCTCTGCGATCCCGACGCCAAGAAGCCCGAGG
>DASVGA010000339.1:0-3377 GCA_036379795.1 Actinomycetota bacterium
GTCCGGTGTACTCCCACCGAGCGTCGGTGCGCCCGTAGTCGAACGACGGCTCGCAGTTCAGCACGAGCTCGACCTGACCCTGGATGCAGCGCACCACGCGCAGCAGCATGTGCTCGGCGCGATAGTCCCCCGGAGGGCGACGGTATCCCTCAGGACGCTCGTCGTCGCGCCACGGCCCCATCACCAGCGCGTCGCGAACGATGAGCCACCCGGTCCGTGTCTGCCATGTGGTCTCGAGCACGTTCGTGCCGGGCATGTACCGCCGCCCGGCCGGCACCAACAGCTCGGCCGGGCCCAGCCGGAAGGTTCCCGCGGATCGGTCCAAGATCGCGCCGAAGATGCTCGGGCTGTCGGGCCGGGGAGCGCACAGCCACTCGACGGCGCCGCTCGGGCCGACGAGCGCCGTGACCTCGCGGTCGCTCAGGAACCCGTACTCCGCGATCGGCGGGAACGGGTTGTGATGGGACTGCATCGGGGCCGGGGCGCCCTGCGGTGGTGGCTCCGGGCGTCCCGGCAGGGGGACGACGTTGGCGCTGCTCACGGGTGGCGAGTGTAGCCCCGTCCCGCCCGAACACTAGGATTTCGAGCGATGGATCCTCTCTCGTCGTTCCGAGGCGTCGAAGGCCGCGCCGGCGTGCTGCTCGACTTCGACGGCACGCTCAGCCCGATCGTGGCGCGTCCCGAGCTCGCCCGCATCCGCGACGGGGCGCGAGACGCCATCGCGCGCCTGGTCGGCCGGTACGCGGTCGTCGCGATCGTCTCGGGGCGGACCGGCGACCAGCTCAGGGACCTCGTGGGCGTCGACGGCGTGCGGCTGGCCGCCCTCTACGGCCTCGCGGACGATGCTCCCGTGCTCCCCGTGGAGCTGCTCGATGCGGTGAGCGCGGTCGTCGCCCCGATCCAGGGCACACGCGTCGAGCCCAAGGGGGGGTCGGTCGCCGTGCACTTCCGAGCGGCCGAGGAGCCCCTCGCGGCCCATGAGGCCCTTGTCCGCCTCTTGACGCCTATCGCCGCCGCGCGGGGGCTCGAGCTGCTTCCCGGCAAGATGGTGCTCGAGCTCGTGCCCGCCGGACGCCCCCTGAAGGAAGGCGCGGTCGAGCGCATCGTGGAGGAGGAGCGTCTCGATGCGGTCCTGTATGCCGGCGACGATGTCGCCGACATCCGGGCCTTCGAGGCGCTCGATCGGCTGGCCGCGCGGGGCGTGCACACCCTCAAGGTCGCGGTGCACGGCCGCGAGACGCCCGTGGCATTGTCGGACGCGGCCGACATGGTGGTCGACGGACCCGCCGGTCTCGTGACGCTGTTGCGTGCATTGTGACCCGTGAGCGGCGCCGCGACTCAGCGCCGCCGTCGCGACGGGGGGCGCACCTGATCGACGGCCTCGAGCTGGTCGGCGAGCCAGTGAGCCGGAGTGTGCGCCTGTACGGTGCGTGAGAGCCCGCGCCCTCGCCTGGCTCGCTCTTCCTCGGGCATCTCGAGGGCTTCGCGGAGCGCCTCGGCGGTCTCGGCCAGGTCGAACGGGTTGACACCGAGCGATTGGCGTCCGAGGCGGCTGTAGGCCCCGGCGTTCCTCGAGAGCACGAGCACACCGTCACGGCGGTTCACCAGCGGGCCCTCCATAGCGACGAGGTTCATGCCGTCGTAGGTGGGGTTCACGAACAGCACGTCATACAGGTCGTAGGCGGCAACCGCGAACGCGTAGTCCTCTTGCACCCTCACCTCGATCGGCTGCCAGTCGCGCGTTCCCATCTCGGCGTTGATGCGCTTGGCCTCGAGCAGGCACTCCTCCCCGTAGTTCTGGTACTCGGGCACGTCCTCGCGTGACGGGCTGAACAGGCAGAGGAATCGCACCGATCCGATCCAGGAAGGGTTACGGCGCAGGAACAGCTCGTAGGCGAGGAATCCACGCAGGATGTTCTTCGAGGGCTCCAGCCGGTCGACCCGCAGGATCAGCTTCGCGTCGCCCGTCAGCGCCCGCAGCTCCTCGCGCACCTCGTCCGCCTCTGGGCGGTTCGCCGTCTCTCGCAGCGGTTCCGCGCTGACCGCCACCGGGAAGGCGCGAACGGCCCCGACACGGCCGTCGACGTCGATCCGCCCGCCGCGGAGCACGCGCAACTCCGGCAGGCTCCGCGCCGACAGCAGGTAGTTCTCCGCCCACTGCTTCGACTGGAACCCGAGCACGTCGGCCCCCGCCATGCCCCGAAGCAGCGCGGTGCGCATCGTCTCGGGCAGCACCCGCAGGTAGGTCGCGCCGGCGAACGGGGTGTGGGAGAAGTGCACGATCTTGGCCTCGGGCACGAGCTCCCGCAGCATGCCCGGCACGAGGCACAGGTGGTAGTCCTGGATCAGGTAGACCGGTTCGTGCGCGGCTTCCTGGGCGAGCGCCTGCGCGAACGCTCGGTTCGCCTCCACGAAGTCGTGCCAGGCTTCCTGGGTGGTGTCGTCGAACATCGGGGAACGGGGGATGTCCCACAGGTTGTGGTGCACCATCCACAGGATGCGGTTCGAGACCTCGTTGTAGTACCCGTCGTACCGTTCCTGCGGGATGACCACGTAGCGCATGCGCTGGTGGGAATCGGTGTCGACCGTGCGGCCCTTCAGCGCGACGGCGCGGTCGCCGTCGGTCATGGCTGCCGACAGCCACGACGTGTCGTCGCGATAGAAGACGCCCGACAGGGCGGTGACGAGCCCCCCAGTGCCCCGGCGCGGCGTGAGGCGGCCGCGCTGATCGCGGTCGAAGCTCACCGGTCCACGGTTCGAAGCGACGACGACCGAGGATTCGATCGCCCGCGCGGAGGTTCCACTCGGTGGCATCGGGTGCAGTCTATCCGGCGGCGTACGCCCGACGGTGCGCCCCCGAACCGAGGCGGGACCCGGACGGTCAGGAAGGGGCGGGCGCGACCCGGTGGCGACGGAGCTCGGGATAGGCGAGGGCGACCACGCCGGCGCCCACGATGCAGGCGAGCCCTCCCGTCACCACCGATATCGCCGGGCTGAACCACGCGGCCACGAGCCCGGCCTCGAGATCGCCGAGGCGCGGCCCGCCGGTGACGACCAGGATGAAGATCGTCGCGAGGCGCCCGCGGAGGCGGTCGGGGGTCGCCAGCTGGGCGATGGTCGAGCGGAAGATCGCGCTGATCACATCCGCGGCGCCCGCGAGCGCGAGGAAGCCGAGCGCGAGCGGCAGGTTGGAGCCGACCAGGCCGAACGCGGCGATCGCGGAGCCCCACGCCGCCACCGCCCAGATCACGGCCATGCCCGGGCGGCGCACCCGCCGAACCCACCCGCCCGAGAGGGCACCGATGAGGGCGCCCACCGAGGGCGCCGCGAACAGCAGACCCACGATCGCCGGCCCACGTTGGCACAGCGTGACGGCC
>DASVGA010000340.1:0-7250 GCA_036379795.1 Actinomycetota bacterium
AGCTCCACCCAGATGTCGGGCTGGTCGAGCCACTCCTCGCGTGCGTAGCCCAGGATCTCTTCGACGTGGGGCGAGACGAACAGGGTCCTGCGCTCGTCGTCGGGGCCCATCTCGTACATGACCGCCGGCACCTGTTCCACGAGCGCGCGGTATCGGCGTTCGGAGGCGCGCAGATCTGCCTCGGTCTGGCGGGCGGCGGTGAGGTCGACGATGACGCCCTGCCAGGTCGGTTCCCCTGTCGAAGGGTCGATCACCATGCTGGCCTCGTCGCGCACCCACACCTCATGCCCGTCGGGGTGCAGGAACCGGTACTCGACCTTCCACCCGGTGCGGTGCTCCCAACCCCGCGACCAGGCCGCATATGCGGTGATGCGGTCATCGGGGTGCATCGTGCGGAACCACATCGTGGTGTCGGCGACGTACTCCTCGGCCGCGTACCCCAGCACGTCGATCACGTTGGGGCTCACGTATCTGCTGGCTTGCGACGGGCCGTAGGCATCGATGTACACGATCACCGGAAGGTGCTCGATCAGGTCGCGGTAGCGTGCTTGGGAGCGATCGAGCATGACCGTGGCTTCTCGCTCAGCCGTGATGTCCAGCAGCACGCCCTGCCAGAAGGCGGCGTCGCCATCACCGCTGACCACCAACATCGAGTGATCGCGCACCCACACGACGGTGCCGTCGGGCTTGATGTCGCGGTACTCGGCGTGGAACGGCTGCCTCGTCGCGATCGACTCGGCCCAGATGTCCCGCACGCGGTCGAGGTCGTCGGGGTGCATCGACGCGAACCACAAGTTGGAGTCGGCGAGGTAGTCGCCCGGATCGTAGCCGAGCATCTCGCGTGAATTGGGGCTCACGTACAAGCTGCGCGGCCGTTCCTCGTCGGTATCGACGTAGACGAGCACCGGCAGTCGCTCGACGAGGGACCGGTAGCGTGCCTCCGACCGTTCCGCCTGAGCGTGCGCGAATCGCTGCGACGAGATGTCCTCGACGAAGCTCTGCCGGTACGCGACGGACCCGTCGACTTCGCGCACCGGCGACGACGTCTCGCGGAGCCACCGCCACTGGCCGTCGCGGTGCAGGAACCGGTACTCGGCCTCGAACCGTGCGCCCCCCTCGAGTGCCGCCATTCGCCTGCCCCACGTCGTCGCCGACTCGTCGGGATGGATGCGCCGGATCCACAGGTCGGGCTGCTCCAGGAGCTCGTCGCTGCGGAATCCGGAGATCTCCTCGATACGCGGGCTCGCGTACAGCACGCGGGGAACGGCCTCGTCGGTGAGCAGCACCACGGCGGTCGGGGAATCCTCGACGATGCGCCGGTAGAGCAGCTCACCCTCAGGAAGAGGGGGGGTCTCGGTCACGCACCGAGGGTAGCGCGAAGACGCGGCGAGCGGGAGGTCACGGCTCGACGGCAGCGGGCGGTTGCGTGAAGTGCTTGCTCAAGGTGTCGACCTGACCCTGATACGCCGAGCCGATGCCCTGGCCGTAGAGCACGTCGGGCCGCTCGATCATGCGTTCGAACGACAGGCGGCACACGCGCTGCCCGTGTTCGATCGCGAAGGGAACATCGTGCGCGCGAACCTCGAGCGCGGCGCGCGACCCGAGGAAGCGATCGTCTGGGTCGAACCCGAAGCCCGGGTCGAAGAAGCCCGCGTAGTGGGTACGCAACTCGCCGCTCGTCGGGTCGTACGCGGTCATCTCCGCTGCGTAGCCGGGGGGGATGCGCACGGCTTCCTGTGAGAGCAGCAGGTAGAAGCGCTCGGGCGCCAGGATGATCCGATCGCCTTCCTCCCGGATGACCGGGTCCCAGTAGTCCTGCCAAGAGTAGTCGCCCACTCGACCCATCTCGAGCGGCGCCACGAAGTCGCGAGCGCGGTACCCGACACGGCCGGTCGCGTCGCCGCGCAGGTCGAGGCCGAGGAACAACCCGTCGGAGACCGCGAGGTCGGCGTCGTCGACCGGGTGACCGTCGCGGTACAGGAGCCGATGCTCGGCGTGCAGCGCATGGATCTCGTCGTCGCCGAGGCGGGAGCGGCCGATGGACAGGCGAAGCTGATTCAGCGCGAGTCCCTGCTTCACCCGCACGGTGAACGACAGCGGCACGATCTCGAGGTAGAGCTGACCGCTGTACCCGGCGTTGATCTCGTCGAACCGGTAGCTCTGGTCGGTGATCACGCGCGTGAACACGTCGAGGCGCCCGGTCGAGCTCTTCGGGTTGGCTTTGCCCCTGACGTCGACCGGCAGGTCGAGATGCTCGATCAGCGGCACGATGTAGGGGCGGTTCGTCTCCAGCACGGCCCCGTCGCGGCGCAGGTCGAGTTCGTCGACGAGGAAGTCCTTGAGCTTCACCTCGACCGGTCCGTTGTCGGGCAGGAAGCTCGACCGGATGCGGTAGGCCACCTCGCCCAGCCGCAGGTCGAGGCTCGCGGGCTGGATGTTCGAGGCGGGGATCTTGTACTCGCCGGCGTCGATCATGCCGAGATCGACGGCACGGCGCAGCAGCTGGCTCGGCAGCACGCCGTTGGTGTCCGGCGCGACCCCGAGACGCGCTGCCCCGGTCATCTGCTCGGCGGTGTGCTCGATCGTCTCGCTCCCCATCGATCCTCCGGACGCCGCGGACCGGCAATCTTAGCCAGCGTTGCCCACCGCTTCGGCGGCCTCCTGCTGCACGGCGAGCTGAGGACGCTCTCCCCGCGGGCGAAGCACGTAGGCGATGCCGTAGAGCGCAGCGACCACCAGCAACAGGTTCCGATAGCCCGTCACCAGGGCCGCGTACTCGAGCACCCCCCCGACCATGGCGCCGAGCACGTTGGCGCCCAGGGCGACGGTCGACGACCCGACGCTTCGGAATCGCTGGGCGAAGATCAGGTTCGCGAGGAACACGGGGCAGAACGCGAGCAGCGTCGCGGCGACGAATCTCGGCACGACCGGAAGACCGAGCAGCAGCCGCGGGTCGACCGCCCATGCCACGAGCAGCGACACGCCGAGCGCGCCGAAGAGGACGACGCCGCCGGGAAGCCGCACCCGGCGGGCGACTTCCACCGCGAGGTAGACCGCCACGAGGATGCCCGCGAACACGAGCGAGTTCACGAACCACGTCGTGCCGAAGAGCAGCGCGAACCCGACCACGTTCTTCGTCTCCAGCAGCAGGAAGGCGCACCCCATGAAGAACAGATCCACGTAGGGCCTCATCGAGCCCATCCGCACGCCCGCCGTCGTCCGCACGACGGCCAGCGACGCGGCCAGGATCAGTGCCAGCGAGACCAAGTAGAACGTGGGGATCGCCCGCCCCCGTAGGTACGGGAAGGGCCGGTCGTCGCTGGCAGATGCAGGTGCGGCGGCGAGCCTTCCTTCGGAGACGGGCGCGCAGCTCGAGGGGGCGCCGAGCGGCACGACGAGCGCACCCTGCGAACGTCCGGAGTCGCCCGGGTTCCCGCGGAAGACGCACGGCGCGCCCCACACCTCGGAGATCGTCTTCGCGTACCGCTCGAAGACGTCGGCGCGGTAGAAGTTGTACATCGCGAAGGTGCCCGCCGGGTCGAGATGCTCGTCGACCGACTCGAGCGCCTCCACCGTGAACAGGTAGCTCTCGAGCCTGATACCGGCCTGTCCCGAGACGGTCGTGAGCGAGTCGGGAAGGGCGAAGATCACGAGATCGAACCGCTCCGACGAGCGTTCGAGGAACGCTCGTCCGTCGTCGACGTGCACCTCGACCCGCTCGTCCTGGTAGGGGTGGTCCGGGTGCAGGTCGGCACCGAGCGAGTAGAGCACCGGGTCGATCTCGACCGCGACGACGCGCTCGGCGCCGCGCGCCAACGCGATCCCCACATCGTTGCCACTGCCGGCGCCGATGATCAGCACCGACCCCAGTGGACGGTCCGACCGCAGGTGGTCGTACGGGATCTGACGGTACGGTTCGCTTCGGAGCAGGTCGTCGATCGGAGCGATGGTCTGGTGGGGCCGGCTGTTCACGCTGATGCCGACCTCGTCACCTGCGACGTCGTAGGTGACCAGCTGGTACGGCGACCACACGGTGCCCGGAACGAGCGAGAGCGCGGCGACCACGATCACCCACCCGCCGAGGGCGACGAACGCCCGGCGGCCCGTCGCCGGTCTCAGGAGCGCGAGCGTGACCCCAGCGATCACGATGGCCCACCAGACCGGCGCGGCGTGCACGAAGGCGAAGGCCGAGAAGACGACGATGCCGACGATGCTTCCGGCGATGTCGAATCGGTACGCCTCGAGCGGCTCCAGCTCCGAGAAGAGCCTGCCGATCGTGTGCCCGATCGAGGCGAGGGTCCAGACGACGAGTCCGAGCAGCAGGGGAACCGTGACCCACAGCGGCAGGGGTGGGAGACCTAGCTGTCCAACCACCTCGGCCGAGCCCGCCTCGGAGTACCCGATGCCGGCCGGGAACGCGACCAGCACAACGGTGGTGACGACGAGCGCGTAGGGAAGGTGCGCGAGACCCCCGGTGGTCCTGCGGGCCCGCAGCAGCCCGACCCCCACGCCCAGGAAGCTCGCGAGCAGCACGAGGTTCGAGAAGAACGAGAAGTAGATGACGAGCGCGGTCGTGGCGCGGATGAGCGCCAGCTCCGTGAACAGCATCAGGAAGCTCGCGAGTACCAGCTGCACCCTCGTGTCGCTGAGCGAGACGGTGGTGGCTCGTTCCGTGCGCATGCCTGCTCCCCTCACCGGCCGTGCGGGCCCAACGATGACGGCTCATGCATCCTGGCCCGACCGGGGAGCCGCTCCGGCACCACCCGCGCCGTCGACGTCAGAGTCGGCAGACGGATCGACAGCCGTTCAGCCGACGTATCCCTCCACGGTCTTCTCGTCGCGCACGGTCGCCTGATCGGGGTTCAGCCCCGCCGAGCGGCGAGCCCGGCGCTGGTGAAGCAGGTCCCAACACTGGTCGAGACTGACCTCGAGCTGCTTCAGTCGCTCCTGGTCTTCCCTGGATGCAGTGCCCTGGGACTCCTTCCCGAAGAGCTCGTGCTCTTCGTCGGCGAGCTCGTTGATGCGATCGATGACCTCTTGGTCGTCCATGAGGCTCCCTTCTCAGCGTGTCGACCGGGATCCGAGCCGCCGGGACAACGCGGATGTCACATGCTGGCACGACAGCGTTAGCCGGCGTCGTCGCAGGCTACTCGTCCGAACGAGGCTTGAGCACGACGACCGGGATCGTCCTCGACGTCTTGGCTTCGTACTCCGCGAAAGCCGGGTTCTGCGAGGTGATCGTGCGCCAGAGCCGATTTCGTTCCTCCGGTGACGGCAGCTCTGCCGTGACATCGATCGTCTCCGTGCCCACCTCGATCGAGGCGCGGGGATGCGTCACGAGGTTGTGGTACCAGTCGGGGTTCGTCGCCGCCCCACCTTTCGAGGCGACGACGACCCAGCGATCCCCGTCGCGGAAGTACGCGAGAGGATTCGTGCGTTCCGTCCGGGTCTTCGCGCCCACATGTGTGAGCAGAAGGAGCGGCTGTCGAGCGAACGCGCGGACCTTGCCCCCGTTCGCTCGGAACTCCTCGATGACCTGATCGTTCCAGTCCGACACGGGGCCTCCTCATCGCGTGTATCCATCCATCAACGCCCGCGCAGCTCGGTCTATGCCACATCGGACCGCGGCTCGACCGTAGAGAGCCTACGTCGGAGGCAGCGTGCCTTTGACCGTCGTGTCCGTAGGTTCGGTGGACGGCTGACTGAGCGAAGGCCGAGGACCGATCACAGGGCACGAGGTGGTGAACATGTCAGCGAGGGTGGGCGGCTCGCACGAACCCCGACGGCTCGCCGCGATCTCCGCGGGTATCGTGCTCGTCTCGCTGATGGTGGTCGTGCCGGCAGCGCATGCGGTAACCAGCTGCGGGGCGTCGGGGGTGCATACCATCTGCGTCACGGTGAACGGTGCGCCGCTCGTCGGCGAGTCGTCGATCACGGTCACGAACTCTCCGAACAGCGGGACGATGATCTACACCTGGATCCCCGCGGGGCGTTCCGCGATCACGTTGATGACCGCCTTCGCGAAGTCCCCCTCGACGAATGACTACTCCTTCATCTGGCCTACGCACAAGTATCGGGACGGATCGGGCGTGCTCAGCGTCAGGATCGGCGGGGCATCCACCCCTGTCGAGGCCCCGGTCTCGCTGTCCAACGGCAACGCGACCGACTTCCAGCATTCACCCAGCGACTTCGCCTCCTTCTTGCCCACGACGTGGACGGGACAGTCCGATCCCGTGATCGCGGCCGTGGGCGACGGCGCATCCAACGAGGTGAGGTCCAATGCCGTGGCCGCGAGCATCGTTTCCTCGCGTCCGGCGCTGTTCCTCTATCTGGGAGACATCTACGAGGAAGGCACGTTCACGGAGAACCGGAACCACTACGGCCGGTCGGCGATGGATGTCGCGGGGGCGGGCGGAGGGACGCTGTGGGGTCAGCTCGCCGAGATCACCCACCCGACCGTCGGCAGCCACGAGAACCTCAACCTCTCGGCGTGGAGGGACTACTTCCATGGGTACCCGGAGAAGCTCTCGTTCATCTTCGGGGGCGTCCTGTTCATCAACGTGAACTCCCAGAAGAGCTTCCAGCCGGGCAGCGCGCAGTACACGTTCGTCCAGAACGCGCTCGCCGCGGCTCCCGCGTGCGTCGTCGGCTTCTGGCACACCCCGGCGCTCAAAGGAGGCACCGTGAACCAGAAGCGGCTGCCGATGTGGAGCCTGCTCGCGAACAACGGCGGTGACCTCGTCGTGAACGCAGATGCGCACAGCATGGCCGAGTACGAGCCCCTCGACGCCAACCTGAATCCGGGTCCGAACGCGCACATGGTCGAACTCATCTCGGGAGCCGGTGGGCGCAGCCCCGGCACAGCGTTGGCCGACGCCGCGGGGCGCATCAACTGGTCGGAAGGCAAGACACAAGGCGTCGTCTACCTCACCCTGAACGGCGCGGCGAAGCGGGGGACGGCGACCAGCATCTCGTGGAGCTTCCGGACGGTCGGCGGTCCCGTGGTCCGGACCGGATCGGTCTCCTGCCGCACGTGAGGCCGCTACCCTCTCCGAGGGAGGATGGCCGAGCGGACGAAGGCGACGGTCTTGAAAACCGTTAGCGGGGCGACCCGCTCGTGGGTTCGAATCCCACTCCTCCCGCACGAGCGTCCGCCCGCCGGACGAGGGTCCGTGCCCTCTCCGTAGCTCCCCCGAGGCGGCACGGCGGGCGCTCAATCCCCTCGTCTCGACGCCCGATGCTCTGGGGGA
>DASVGA010000341.1:0-8568 GCA_036379795.1 Actinomycetota bacterium
CAGCCAATTCCTGGTTCATGCGGAGGGTGTCGGCCTCCTGGATTTCGACCACGCCGGCATGGCCGACCCGGCGCTCGACGTCGGAACGTTCATGGCCTCGCTCCGTCAGCTCGGATGCCGGCGCGCGCTCGAGCAGAATCACCCACTCACGGAGCAGGACCTCGCGTGGGTGCTCGAACACGAGACCGCGTTCCTGCAAGCGTATGGCCGTAGCGCGACAGCAGGTGAGAGGTTCCTCGCTCGGGTCTCGTGGTACGAGGCATTCGGGCTGCTTCGAAAGGCTCGGCGGGCGATGGGCCGGAGCTTGCGATCACCGCTGCCGAAGTTGCTCGTCGACGAGGCACTCGCGTGTGTCGACCCCCCACGGGTGGCGGTGCCGTGAGCGCCTCGCAAGCGTCGCCGGAGGGGCGTCGAGATCCTGACCGACGCGTCCTGCCGTTGATCCTTCGGTTCACGGTCGGGCACCGGCGATGGTTCTTGTTCGCCTTCGTGATGCTCGTGATCGAGTCGGCCATGTCGGTCTTCGAGGCGTATCCGATCGGCTACCTGATCGACTTCCTTCGCGGAGACCGGCCAGCGCTCGGGTTCCCCGGCATCGACGATCCAGAGGTCGCCACCATCGCCGTGCTCACCGTCGCCATCGTCCTGCTCGCGGTCGTCAACAGCGCCGGCGATTCACTCGCCGAGGTCTTCCTCGCACGGGGAGGCCGCAGTCTCGGATACAGCATGCGCACGACCCTCTACGCTCACCTCCAGCAGCTCCCGCTCGCGTTCCATCACCGACGACGGACCGGCGACATGCTGAAACGCGTCACGAGCGACATCGAAGATGTCGAGGACTTCGTCATCGACTCGCTGTCCGACATCGCCGGTAGCGTGATGGTCCTCGTCGGCACGCTGGCGTTCCTGCTGTACCAGTCGTGGCAGGTCGCCGTGCTCGCTGCCGTGCTCGTGCCCGTGCTGTCGGTCATCTCGAACCACTTCTCAGAGCGGATCCGGCTCACGTCGCGGGTGCAGAAGGCCCGCGAGGGTGACCTGGCTTCGGCCGCGCAGGAGATGCTGACCTCCATCCCGGTCGTGCAGACCCTGGGCCAGTCCGACTACGAGCAGCAGCGCTTCGAGATGCACAGCCGCGACGCGATGGCTGCATCCCTCGGAGCGGCCGGACTCGAGGCTCGATTCAGCTGGGTCATCGGCGTGCTCGAGTCGGTCACGGTTGCCGCGGTCGTGTGGCTCGGCATCTACCTCGTCGCCCGCGGAGCCTTCGAGGTCGGGACGCTCATCATGTTCATCATCCTGATCCAGAACATGTTCAAGCCGACCCGGAAGATCATCAAGGAATGGACGACGATCGGGAAGATCCAAGCGAGCGTCGAGCGGGTGGGCGAGATCCTGGCTCGCGTCCCATCGGTGCGAGATGAGCCCGGGGCGGTCGAAGCTCCGGAGTTCATAGGGCATCTCGGATTCCACGATGTGACGTTCGCCTACCGGCTCGACGGTCCCGACGATGAACGGCACCGTGACCGAGAGATCGCATCACTGTTGCGCCGGCACATCGAGGCGGAACGGCACGGAGGCAACGGGACACCCGGCGAGGCCGCCATGCCCCCGCCGCCGGCCGCCGACGTGGGATCGGCAGATCTGATCGAGATCGCCGCCTACGTCGCCGATATCACGGCGGCCGGCATGCCCCTGTTCCCCGACCCCACGCTCGAAACCCTGCTGGCGAGGCTCACCGAGCCTCCTGACATCGACGAGACGCCGGTGGCCCTGGACGAGGTCAGCTTCGAGGTTCGCCCCGGCGAGGTGGTCGCCGTCGTGGGCCCGAGCGGTGCAGGCAAGAGCACCATCGCCCAGTTGATCCCTCGTCTGTACGACCCCGACGAGGGCGAGGTGCGGATCGACGGGCGCGACGTTCGCAGCTTCACGCTCGACTCCCTGCGACGACAGATCAGCCTCGTGCTGCAGGACACCGTGCTGTTCCAGGGGACGGTCGCCCACAACATCGGATACGGCAGACCCGACGCGACCCGCGAGCAGATCGAGGCCGCGGCCAGGGATGCGAACGCCCATGGGTTCATCACCGCCCTTCCCGAAGGCTACGAGACGGTGCTCAACGAGCGGGCGGTGAACCTGTCGGGCGGCGAGCGGCAGCGGATCGCCATCGCGCGCGCCATCGTCCGTGACGCGCCGATCCTCATCCTGGACGAACCCACGACCGGCCTCGACGTGGAGTCCTCCGCCGCGGTCATCGGAGCTCTCCGTCGCCTGATGCGTGACAAGACGACCGTGCTCATCTCGCATGACCTCGACCTGATCCGGGGGGCGGACCGCATCCTCGTCGTACACCAGGGTCGGATCCAACAGGCCGGAACCCACGAAGAGCTGCTGCGAGAAGCAGGCCTCTACTCGTCGCTCCACGCCAGGCGCACCCGATCCAACGAGGTTCCGGCGGGGAACCGATCCGGCACCGACCACGTCACGATCGCCGTCGGATCGGATGGGGAAGGACACCTCGAACCGCTCGATCCGGCTGACGTCCACCTCCTGTTGCCTCGGTTCCCAGGGCTCGAGCAGGCGTTCGACGACGAAGCCGTACGAGCCCACCTGCAGCAGGCGTTGATGGGCTCCGACCGCAACGGTCACGAGATCGTGCGATGCCACAGGGCGCAATCCCTCTACATCCCCGGCGAGTCATGCCTCATGCGCTATGAGATCGTGGTCCGCAACGGCCGGGGATCGACGCCAGCGCTGGTGAACGCGCGCATCTTCCCGGACGAGGCGACGACTCGTGGATACCTGGAAACGAACCTCGCGCCGCTCGCCGCCACCGTCGCAGGCCGGCCGGAGCTCGCGGCCTTCCCGACCCCCGTAGCGCTCGCATCTCCTCTCAACATGGTGGTCTCGTTGTTCCCGCTCGACGGCGAGCTTCCGACCCTCGTCCGCGCGACCGACCCTCACGTGATGCTCGCGGTCCTTGCCTCGGCGCTGCCACAAGCTCGCAACGGCTCGTTCATCCCGGTGGCGTGTGAGATCGATGTGGGTCACTACGGTCGACAGCACCGCTGTGTCGTCAGGTACACCGTCTCGGGCCGATCCGCAGGTAGCGGAGCGCCCCGGGCGATCACGATGTACGGCAAGGTCTCGTCGGACAGGCGCGGAGCTAGGACCGCAGCGATCCTCCCGCGACTGAGGAAGCATCTCGCCCAGAGCTCGGACGTCCGCGTCACGGTTCCCCGGTCGCTCGGGTTCATCGAGCCCCTTCAGCTCGTGCTGATGGAAGCGATCGCCGGCGAGCCGCTCATCGGGCGCGTCGTGAACCCCAAGGTCGGACCACCGGACCCTCGAGGGCCGGGGACGATCGTGGAGGCGATGAGCGACCACACACCCACCTTGGAAGCGCTGCTCGAGACTGCGGGGCGTGTTGCCGCCGGCATCCACACGTCGGACATCGACGTCTCGGCGCATCGCGTCATCGACGACGACCTCCTGCGGCTCGCGGCCGCCCACGAAGCGATCGCCCAGGTGTCACCTCGCTCGGGTGAAGCCTTCGGGCGATGGCTCCATGAAGCCAGGCTCCTGGCCGACAGCTCGCCTCCGATGCGAGACGTCTTCTCCCATGGAGACTTCACGCACTCGCAGCTGCTGTTCGAGGGTGAGGTCCCGGGACTCGTGGACTTCGACACCGTGTGCCGCGCCGAGCCAGCTCTCGATCTCGGGCAGTTCACGACGTACCTGCGCCTGGCACGACGGAAGGCCGATCCGACGCCCACGGAGCAGGGGCGTGCCGAGGCCGACGACCTCTGCCGGATCTTCCTCGACTCCTACATGCGGTCGAGGGATCTCGAGTCCGAACAGGCTTCGGCGCTCGTCGAGCGGGTCGAGGTCTACGAGCTCGTCAGCCTGCTGCGCCTGGCGTTCCACAGCTGGCAGAAGATGAAGTCACGACGGCTCGAGCTCGCGAACGAGCTGATCGACGAGCGGCTCTCCGGCCTGGCTCGATCGACGCGATGACGAGCGATGCGAGCGTGCGAGCGGGAGGCCTCGCCTCGCTCGCCCGCATGCCGGACGCGCTCGCCGATCTCTCGAGCCGCCCTTCGCTGATGCGAGCGTTCCGGCGATGCATCCCCGAGCTCGCGACGGGGCAGCTGGCGCTCACCGATGTCGAGCCGAGACGCGTACGACTTCGAGACGGCCCGTGTACCGCGACCTACGACCTCACGATCGGCAACGGTGACTGTGAGCGCCGGATACGACTGCAGGGTCTCGCCGATCCGTGGGGAGCCTTCGATCTCGAGATGCCCGAACCGACGGTCCCGCTCGGTGCGCCCGATTGGAGATGCGGAGTCCCCGAGCTTCACCTCACCCTCACCTCGACACCGGCGGACACGGCGCTCACTGCATTGTCGACGCTGGCGGATCCGGTCACGTCTCGGGCACTGCTGACCGACGCGCTCCAGCAGCACACCGCGTACCGCAACGTGCAGGTGCGCTGGTGCGAACCGACGATCGCCCGGTACAAACCCGGGAGCCGTTGCACGGTCGTCTATCGGATCGGGTACGACTCCGGTCACGCCGGCCCTTCACGCGTGATCGCGAAGACCTACAGCGGCGACAAGGGGCGAACCGCATTCGATGGCATGGTGGGGTTGTGGGATTCCTCGCTCCGCTCGAGCGTGCACGTTGCCGTCGCGGAGCCGCTCGCGTTCTTCGACGACCTCAACGTCCTCGTCCAGGGACCGGTCGCAGGCCTCGAGACAATGAAGGAGTGCCTGAAGCGAGGGCTCGCGACGGGCGACCTCGGCATCATCGGGCAAGCGCTTCGCCGCACTGCCCGGGGACTGGCCACTCTCCACGGATGCGGCGTCCGAGCGGCATCCGTCACCGTGCGCCAGGAGCGAGACGAGGTCCAGCACCGGGCGGTCCGGCTCAGCAGATGGGCGCCGGAGGCAGGCCCTCGTGTGAGCGCGTGGCTGTCCAGCCTCGATGGATGCGCGCACGCATGGCCTGCCGACGAGCCCGTCCCCTCGCACGGGAGCTTCCGTCCTGCACAGGTGCTCGTGGATGGCGATGACGTCGGCTTCATCGACTTCGACGGCTTCTGCGAAGCGGAGCCGGCCATGGATCTCGCGCTGTTCATCGCGACCGTCAAGAACCTGGGGATGCGCGCCGCAGCGCCCGGTGAGCAGGTCGAGCACCTGTGCGACGGATTCGTGGACGAGTATCGAATGCACGCACCCGTGACACCCGAACGTATCGCACTGTGGGAGGCGCTGTTCCACGTGACGAACCTCCTCAACTGCTGGGCGAAGGTGCGGCCCGAGCGCATCCGAGGGAGCCTGGCCCTGCTCGATCGTCACATCGGACTGGCGGGGCTTCCTCCGATATGACTGCGGCGAACCTGCTGTCCGAGATCGTGAGGGACGGCGCGACCCCCCGGACCATCCGCGACGCATTGATCGGTCAACGGATGCGCGGACGGCTCCGCGCGGTACTCACGTCGATGCTGGCGAACGACGCGATCCTCGAGTCCTGCCGCATCGAGCGAGCGAAGTTCAAGCCGGGGCGAAGCCTCACCATGCACATGGCGGTGCGAGCGCGTGCTGATCCCCACCCTGAGACACGCTCGGTTGCGGTGCGATGGCACCTCGGCGACGGTCTCCACGGGGATCGATCCGCCGAGGCGGTCGAACCGGACGCGGGGTGTGCCTCGGTGGCGGAGGCGATCACCCGTCCGTTCGGACTCCTCCACCGTCGCGCGCCGGATCTGCATGCCGAGATCCTGGTGTCGCCGTTCGACCCGCAACTTCCCCAGTTGCACCGACTGGCGGACCCCGACGTGGTCGACCGGATGCTGACCCCTCACGGGCATCGACCGCGCCGATCCAGCGTGCGCACGGTCCGCTATCGTCCCGGGGAACGGCATGTGCTCGCCTACGTGCCTCGCGAGCCCGCACCCGGATCCACCGGGGCGGTGTTCGCGAAGCTCGGACGAGACGAGGACCCCCGGCGCACGAGCGCGCTGTTGAGACATGCTGCCGATATCTTGGAAGCGTGGGATGCCTCGGCGACCGCAGCACGACCGTTGCGTGACGAGGACGGGGCGCTGCTGCTCGCCGCGGTGGAAGGTTGGCCACTGTCGACGATGCTGCGTCGAGATCACGCCGACGGAGTTCGCGCCGTCTACCGGGTCGGGCAGGCCCTCCGGGCGCTGCATGCCGGTTCGGGCGACGCGTGGCCTGCGTCGAAGATCGCGCAGCCGCCGACGCTGGTCGCTCGCCGAGCGAGCGAGCACATCGGGTACCTGCTCCCCGACGTGGGGATCCGGATCGTCGAGATGCTCGACCGAGCTGACGCCGCATTCGAAGCGGTCGGCGAGGGTGCATCCACGCTCGTACACGGCGACATGAAGGCGGACCACGTGTTCATCGGACGAGGCCGGATGTCGTTCCTCGACTTCGGCGCGAGCGGTTCGGGGGATCCGATGGTGGACGTAGGTAAGTTCCTCGCCGACCTCCGTTGGTGGCGTTCCCCCCGCAGCAGCGCCGCCGGCCGGCAGCTGCGAACCGCGTTCCTGCGCGGATACGGGTTCGCAGACGGGAGCGTGCACGCGGTGCGGGCCCGCGCATGGGAATCGGTGCTCTTCCTCAGCATCTCAGCACACCGGGTTCCTCTCTGGGATCTCCGATGGGAGCGATGGACGCGATCGCTCGTGGACGAGGCCGAACGATGTCTCCATGAGATGGCGCTGGTGACGTAGCCTGCAAGCGATGCGTTGGTGGTGTGATGTTCGCGATCAGCGCTGCGAGCCAGCCAACAGACCCTGCACGAAGTAGCGCTGGAAGGCGAAGAACACGATGAGCGGCACCACCATCTGCAGGAACGCGGCCGGCGCGATCACGTCGATGTTCGCGCTGAACGACCGGAGCTGCTCCCTGATGGCCACGGTCAACGGCTGGGTCTCGCCGCCCGCGAAGACCAGCGCCACGAGCAGGTCGTTCCACACCCACAGGAACTGGAAGATCAGCAGCGACGCGATCGCCGGCAGGCCGAGCGGCAGCACGACCCTCGAGAACACCGTCCACTCGCTCGCGCCATCCATGCGCGCGGCCTCGAGCAGCTCGTGCGGGATGCCGACGAAGAAGTTCCGCAGCAGGAAGATCGCGAAGGGCAGTCCGAACGCCACGTGGAACAGCACCACGCCGGGGATCGTGCCGAACAAGCCGAGCAGGTCGTACAGGCGCGCCACGGGGATCAAGGCGACCTGCAGCGGCACCACCAGCAGCCCGACCACGATCAGGAAGAGCACGTCGCGCCCTCGGAACTGCATCCACGCGAACGCGTAGGCGGCAACGGAGGCCACGACGACGATCAGCGCTGACGACGGCACGGTGATCAGCACGGTGTTCCAGAAGGCGCTGAGGATGGCCGGGTCGTCGAGCAGGTCACGGTAGGGCTGCAGGGTCAGCTGGGCCGGTGTCGTCAGCACCGTCCACCATCCGCTGTCGGCGTTGTCGGCGGCCGTGCGGAACGACGACGCGAGCAATCCAACGGTGGGCACCAGCCACACGATCGCGACGAGGGCGAGCAGCAGGGTCGCGGGGCCGCGCGTGAGGGCCTGCACGAGACGCGAGGAACGTCCCCGGGCACGGCCGGGTTGCGTCGCAACGGCGCTCACGACTCCTCCGTTCGGAAACGCTTGATGTTGAACGCCATCGCGGGCAGCACGAGCAGCAGCAGGAACACGGCGAGCGCGCTCCCGAGGCCGAAGTCGCGGATGCCGAACGCGGTCTTCCACAACTGCAGGGCGATCACGTTCGCGTCGCGCTGCGCCGATCCGGGAGCGATCACGAGCACGAGGTCGAAGATCTTCAGCACGTTGATCACGAGGGTCACGAAGACGACGGCGAGGACCGGGGCGAGCAGTGGCACGGTGACGCGCCGGAACACCTGCCACTCGTTGCCGCCGTCGACCCGAGAAGCTTCCAAGGTCTCCCGGGGGATCGCGGCGAGCCCCGCCGCGATCACCACCATCGCGAACCCCGCCCAGATCCAGACGTACGACACGATGATCGCGGGCGTCACGAGCGTCGGCCCCAACCAGCTGATGCCACCGAAGGGCTCGCGGAAGTTCGAAGCGGGGAGACGAAGCTCGTAGTCGCCCTCATCGAGGCCCTCGATCGCGAACGTGCCGTCGGGGCCGGTCGTGGCCGAACCGGCCACCGTTCCGTCTGCGACGGCTTGCACCTCGACGCCGGGCAGGCCTCGCTCTTCGGGATCGATCTCACCGGCCTGCCCCTGTCCGCCCGGAGCGAAGTCGAGCCAGACCGTTCCCGCGAGGCCGCCGTCGGTGGGAACGGGCTCCGCAGCCTGCACGGCATCGGACGGCACCGACTCGGGTGGGATCGCCACGAACCCGAAGGCCGCGGTCTCGCCGATGCCGACGGCTTCCGATGTCGTCACGCTGCCGTCGTCGGTGGGGCGCAGGGCCACCCCCTCCGATGGGCGAGCGCCGGGCAGCACGCCCGGAGGACGCACCACGCTGACCGCCGCGCTCGCCGCAGCATT
>DASVGA010000342.1:0-3081 GCA_036379795.1 Actinomycetota bacterium
TCCTCGGTAGCAACGGTGCACGACACCTCGCCACGGCACGCGCCCGACACAGACGTCGCACGCCGAGCCGTCGCGGATCAGCGAGCCCGGGAGGCAGAGGTACCGGTAGTTGTGCAGGGTCACGACGACCGCGGCGCCCGCGTCGCGCGCGGCACGCAGCACGGCCGGTGACAGCGACGGGAACAGGTTGTGGGCATGCACGACGTCGATGCTGCGCTCGGCGACGAGGGTGCGCACCTTCGCGGCCGCCCGCCGGGACCAGACGGCGTCGGTCGCAGCTCGCACCTGGCCCGCGAGCGTGTCGACCTGCGGCTCGGCTTGCCACGTCGTGACGTCGTGACCGGCGGTGCGCAGCAGCTCGGACTCGTCGTGCACGACGCGGTTCTCGCCCGACGTGTCGCCCGACCGGTAGCGGTTGTGCAACACCAGGACGCGCATGCGGCCGTCAGTATCGGGCGCGCTCGCGTCCGGCAACAACCACCTGGGTGCCGGCCGCTGCGTTGGTCCTAGGGCTCGCGAGCCCGTGGAAGCGTCGTTGGGGCCGTCAAGTTTCGACGAGCGTGGGACCGATGACTCCTGCCGAGGGGAACACCGAGGGAGGGGAGCACCACCATGCGCGTGCGCTTGGCATCATGTTTGGCCGTCGCGATCATCGGCGGGCTCGTGTCGGCGGCGCCGGCGGCCGCCGACCCGCCGCCGCCGCCCGACGGAGCGAGCTACGGCCCGGCGGTGTCGGCCGACGGACGGTGGGTCGCGTTCGTCTCCGAGGCGTCGAACCTGCTGGGCGGCGATGCCTCGGCCGATACGAACGGTGTCGCCGACGTCTTCCTGGTGGACACCCAGA
The DNA here is from genome assembly GCA_036379795.1 of Actinomycetota bacterium. Taxonomy (GTDB): domain Bacteria; phylum Actinomycetota; class UBA4738; order UBA4738; family HRBIN12; genus JAOUEA01. The sequence goes on from DASVGA010000342.1 coordinate 845, forward strand.
CGTCGACCATCCGGCTCGTCTCGAAGGCGGGCGCCATCGCGGCCGACGGAGCGTCGACCGATGTGGACATCTCCGCCGACGGCCGGTTCGTCGTGTTCGAGACGGCGGCGACCAACCTGATCCCGAGCGACGCCAACGGCCCGGCGAGCGACATCGTGCTGTACGACGCCCAGTCGGGTGAGCTCACGTTGGTGTCTCGGCGCGGTGTCGCCGGCGTGCAGGGCGACGCCGACAGCTTCGCGCCCACGATCTCGTCTGCCGGCACGAAGGTCGCGTTCGGGTCGCGGGCGACGAACCTCGTGGGCAACGACACGAACGCCCGAGCGGACATCTTCGTGCGAGACGTGGTCACCGGCGTGACGACCAGGGTCTCGACCGACGGCAACGGGCGCCAGGCGAACAACGCCAGCTATGACGCGGCGATCGCTCCCACGGGGGGGCACGTGGCGCTGTCGTCGCTCGCGTCGAACCTCGTGACCGGCGACACGAACGGCACGCGTGACGTCTTCTTGAAGACCCTCGCGACGGGCAAGATGATCCGCGTCTCGATCTCGAACACCGAGCGCCAGGCGAGGAGCAGCTCGGGCCTCGAGGGCATCTCGGCCGACGGTCGCTCGGTCGTGTTCAGCTCCTTCGCCGCGAACCTCGTCAGCGGTGACGACAACAACCAGGGCGACGTGTTCGTGCGCAACCGCGTGGATGGGACCACGCTCCGGGTGTCACGCCGCGGTTCCATCGACGGCAACGACGACAGCTTCGGAGCATCGATCAGCGACGACGGCGCCTACGTGGTGTTCCAGTCCAAGGCCACCAACCTCGACGCGTCGACCGACGAGAACGGCAGCGTGAGCGACCTGTTCGAGTTCCGGATGGCTGGAAAGGCGCTCGTGCGCGTCTCGGTCGATGGCGACGGCGGGTGGGGCGACGGGGCGAGCTACGACGCGGCGATCACCGGCGACGGTTCGGTGATCGCGTTCGCATCAGTCGCCACCGATCTGGTGCTCGGTGAGCAGGGGCCCGCCGACGATGTCTTCCTGCATCGGTGGCTGGGCGCGGGTCGCGCCGAGCGAGCGGTCTCGTGGTGGAGCAGGCCCTTGGCCGTGGTCTGATCGGGCCTCGGTCAGCCGGCGAGCTCGTCGAGCTGCGCGCCGAGCGCGGCCGGGTCGGTGACCGGCAGCCGGCACGCGAAGCCTTCGCAGACGAAGGCGGTCGCAGCTCCGCCTGTCATCGCGCGGTCCCGCAGGAGGGGGATCGCCGCGGTGGCCCGGTCGTCGTCGGGTGACGCGACGGCGAGCACCGTGTTCGGCCGGAAGCTGCGCACGCTCGCCTCGGCGAGTAGCGCGCGGGTGTCGTCGGCCTCGGGGTCACCGACGATCGCGACCTCGCGCCGAGGCCCGACCAACCGGTCGAGCACGCACAGGGCATGGCCGAAGGCGCCGGGCGCCCGCGCCATGCCCTCGGCCACGCTCCGCAGGGCTCCGACCGCCTCGCGCTCCAGGACCGCGTCGCCGGTGAACGCGGCGAGCCGCAACAGCACATCGGCCGCCACGGAGTTCCCGCTCGGCGTGGCGTTGTCGTAGAGCTCCTTGGGGCGCACGAGCAGCTCCTCGGCGTCGGCGCCCGTCTGGAAGAACCCACCGCCGGGATCGGCGAACAGCCGTCGCATCTCGTCGGCGATCGAACGGGCGTGCTCGAACCAGGCGACGTCGAAGGTGGTCTCGTAGAGGGTCAGGCACGCCGACGCGATCAGCGCGTGGTCGTCGAGGAACCCACGACCGCTCGTGACGCCGTTGCGCCACGACCTGAGCACCCGGCCGTCGGCGTCGCGCAGGTGCTCGAGCACGAAGCTCGCTGCGCGCTCGGCCGCGTCGACGTACGCGCGCTCACCGAAGGTGCGCCCGGCTTCGGCGAGCGCGCCGATGACCATGCCGTTCCACGCAGCAAGGACCTTGTCGTCGGTGGCCGGGTGCACGCGGGACTCCCGAGCTGCGAACAACGTCGCGCGCGCCTCGTCGAGTTCGGTGGCGTCGAGGTCGGCATCGAGCCCGCTGGCGTCGTCGGCTCGGGGGGGCGGGCGCCAGAGCACGTTGGTCGCGCCGTGGCCGTCGCCCGCCCAGTTGCCCTGGGCTGTCGCGCCGAGCGCGCGGGCGGCCGGCTCGCCCACCAGCTCGGTGAGCTCCGTCCAGGACCAGGTGAAGAACCTGCCTTCCACGCCCTCGGAGTCGGCGTCCTGGGAG